>JAOPZQ010000672.1 GCA_025964075.1 Solirubrobacterales bacterium
AGGCGGCGTGCGCGGCCGCCGTCGAGCTCCTGCGCGGCCGGCCCGGCGGCTCCTTCGCGATCCGCGCCCGCCGCCGGGACAAGTCGTTCCCGATCAGCTCCTACGAGCTCGCCGCGCGGGTCGGCGCCGCGGTGCAGGGCGAGCTCGGGCTCGCCGTCGACCTGACGAACCCCGATCTCGAGCTCTACCTCGAGGTCGACCGCGGCGCGATCTTCGCGTACACCGAGCGGATCCCGGGCCAGGGCGGGCTGCCGGTGGGCTCGAGCGGTCGCGCGCTGGTGCTGCTCTCCGGCGGGATCGACTCGCCGGTCGCCGCCTACCGGATGATGCGCCGCGGCCTGCGGTGCGACTTCGTCCACTTCAGCGGGCGCCCGTTCACGGGCTCGGAGTCGATCTACAAGGCCTACGCGCTCGTGCGCGCGCTCGACCGGTTCCAGTTCGACTCGCGGCTCTTCGTCGTCCCGTTCGGCCAGGCGCAGAAGCGGCTGGCGGCCAGCGGGGCCGGCCGGCTCCAGGTGCTCGGCCAGCGGCGGCTGATGGTGCGCGTGGCCTGCGCGCTCGCGGAGCGCGAGGGCGCCGAGGCGCTCGTCACCGGCGACTCGCTCGGCCAGGTCGCCAGCCAGACGCTCCGCAACCTCGCGGTCGTCGAGGCGGCGAGCGATCTCCCCCTCCTGCGCCCGCTCGTCGACCGGGACAAGTCCGAGGTCATCGCCGAGGCCGAGCGGCTCGGGACGATGGCGATCTCGACGCTCCCCGACGAGGACTGCTGCACGCTGTTCGCCTCGCCCTATGCCGAAACGCGGGCAGATCCGGCCGACCTCGACCGGCTCGAGAAGCGCGTCGAGGCCGGCGAGCTGATCGAGGAGCTCGTCGCCGAGCTCCAGCCGATCGAGATCGCGGACACTAGAGCTCGGTAGGCGCCGGGATCGACGCCGCGCGCCGCAGGTCGTCGAGCACCCGCGGCGGCGAGCCGTGCAGGAGCCAGTCGCCGTCCCGGCGCCGCTCCAGCGCGCCGCGCTCGCGGAGCGTGCCGAGCGCGGTCGTCACCGACGGCCGGTGCGCGCCGATCATCGAGGCGAGCAGCTTGTGGGTGAGGGGGAGAGGCAGCATCACCCCGTCGCGGGTGACCCGGCCCCAGCGGTCGGCCACGTGCCAGAGCGCGACCAGCAGCCGGGCCTCGACGCGCTTCAGGTGACAGACGGCGAGGAAGAAGACGAGCGAGCGGGAGCGCTCGACCGAACGGTCGAGGATGGCCGCCATCACCTCGGGCCAGCGGGAGACCGCCAGCGCGAAGCGGCGGTCGAGCACCGCGAGTCGCGAGCGCAAGAGGACCTCCCACCGCGCCTCGACGGGCACGGAGGCGAGCTCCGCGGACTGGCCCGCCCACGGGCGCAGCAGATCGCCGGCGCCGAGCAGCTCGGTGAACGGCGCCGACCCGGCGACGCCGACGGACCGCGAGAGCAGCCCGTCGAGCACCAGCAGGCCGAGATGGCCCGGCATGAGCGTGGCGCTGTCGAAGGTCCACGACCCGGCCGGCACCTCGAGGACGCGCACGGGAATGCGCCGCGCTTCCGCGGCTACTGCCGGTGGAAGGGACTGGACCAGATCCGGGGCCTCGTCGAGGACCCGCACGATTCCCTGTACCTGCACTGCTTGCATCCTAGGAACACTTCCCGGGTGTGGCCCAAGTTGCGCGACTTTTCGGACGGGCAAGTGTCGGGTAATCGGAGACGCAACACCCATGGAAGAACAGCTCGAACGTCATCTCCCCGTCCTGCTCGACCCCGTGGCTCTCGACGATCCCGAGGTCGACCCGGTGGCCGAGGAGGAGCTCGCCCTCGACGCCCAGGCCCTCGATCTCGCGGTCTCGACGACCGACGCCCTGCAGCTCTTCCTCAACGACGCCAGCCGCTACCGGCTGCTGACGCCGCCCGAGGAGCTCGAGCTGGCGAAGCGCATCGAGCGTGGCGACGCGGACGCGAAAGCCCGGATGATCAACGCGAACCTGCGGCTCGTGGTCTCGATCGCGAAGCGCTTCCAGGGCCACGAGCTCGCGCTGCTCGACCTGATCCAGGAGGGCGTGCTCGGGCTGATCCGCGCCGTGGAGAAGTTCGACTGGCGCAAGGGCTTTCGCTTCTCGACCTACGCGACCTGGTGGATCCGCCAGGGCGTCGAGCGCGGCATCCAGACCAAGGCGCGCACGATCCGGCTGCCCGTGAACGTGCTCGAGCGCCAGCGACGGATGGCGAAGGCCGAGCGGGAGCTCGTGCGCGCGCTCGGGCGCGACCCCACCGACGACGAGATCGCCGAGCGCCTCGGGATCTCCGAGCGCCACGTGCGCCAGGCGCGGCAGGCGTCGCGGACCGTCACGAGCCTCGACCGCCCGGTCGGCGAGGCCGGCGACACCGCGTTCGGCGAGCTCATGCCCTCCGACAGCCCGTCCCCGGACGAGGAGGTCGAGGGCGCCCGGCGCGCCTCCGTCCTGCGCCGGGCGATCGGCGCGCTCCCGTTGCGCGAGCGCGAGGTCCTCGTCCTCCGGTTCGGCATCGACGGGAGCGAGCCTGCGCCGCTGCGCGAGATCGGCCGCCAGCTCGGGATCACCCAGGAGCGGGTGCGGCAGATCGAGTCCCGGGCGCTCTCCCGTCTCGCCGCCGTGCGCGAGATCGCGGCGCTCGGCGAGGCCGCCTGAGAGGGGGTTTCGCCTCCTGAGAGGCTGGGAACGCTCTTGCGCAAGAAGTTGTCGGCCACCGCCGTGCCCCCGCGGTCGCTTCGTTTCCCCCAACGATCGCGAGAATGCTGTGACTGCCACCGACGCCCCCCCGGGCGAGTCAATCCGGCGCCGACCCAAGCCCCGCGATCCGCGCCGCGAGCGCGAGACGCGGAGGCTTCTCGAGCGTTACCACCGTCATGGCGACGAGCGCGCGCGTGAGCGGGTGATCGAGCGGTTCCTGCCGCTCGCCCGGTCGCTCGCCGCACGCTACACGCGGACGCGAGAGCCCCTCGACGACCTCGTCCAGGTCGCCTCGGTCGGCCTCGTCAAAGCAGTCGATCGCTTCGACCTCGACCGCGAGCTCACCTTCGCCACCTTCGCGGTTCCCACGATCCTCGGCGAGCTCCGCCGCCACTTCCGCGACACGGGATGGGCGCTGCACCTTCCGCGCGGGCTGCAGGAGCGCACGCTGAAGGTGGACCAGACGGCCCAGGAGCTCTCCAAGCGGCTCGGTCGCTCGCCCACCCCCGCCGACATCGCCGACGCCGCCGGCCTGACGCTCGAGGAGGTCGCGGAGGCGATCAACGCGCGCTCGGTCGCCTCGGAGACCATGTCGCTCGACCAGCCCGTCTCCTCGGGCGAGGAAGGCTCGATCGCCGAGCTCGTCGGCGCCGAGGACGAGCGCTTCGATCTCATCGACCACACGGCGACGATCGAGCCGATCCTGCGGGCCCTGCCGACGCGCGAGCGCGAGATCCTCCGCCTGCGCTTCGTCGAGGACCTGACCCAGGCGGAGATCGCCGACCGCATCGGCGTCTCCCAGATGCAGGTCTCGCGCCTGCTGCGCCGCTCGATCGCGCGCCTCTCGGCGGTCACGGACCACTCTCAAGTGAAGCAGGGCCTGCCGGCGGGGTAGAACTGGCTCATGGACAACGTCGAGCGCGACCCCCACCATGAGCTGAACAACCCCGTCGAGGACCCCGACCCGACGGAATGGCCCGATCCGTACGAGAAGCGGCCCGACCCGCGGGCGCCGTATCTCCCCGATCCGGGCGAGGAAGCGCCGCACACCGTGCCGGGCGCGACCAGCACTAGCGAGCCGCACCCGGCGCAGGACCCGGACGCGCAGCGCTGGGAGGATCCGCGGCGGCGGCGGAACGTCGACGACTAATGCCGTGATCCGAATTTGCGGATCACGACATCAGGACTACGGCGCCTCGGCGAGCCGCAGCCTCAGGAGCTCGCCGTCCTGGCCGTTCAGTCCGGCGGGCTCGACCGTCAGCTCGTCCGCGAGCTGCTCGAGCAGCCGGCCCAGCCCCGGCACCTCGGTCGCCTCGACGAGCTCGTCGCCGCCGCCGGGCCGGAGCGGGCCGACGCGCAGCTCGAGCATGCGGTCGGTCTCCGTGACCGCCACGGCCACGTGCCCGTCGAGCGCGTGCTCCGCGGAGTGGGCGGCCAGCGCGTCGGAGACGATCTGCGCGTCGGAGAGCCGGTCGATCGAGAAGTCGACGCGCGCCGCGAGCAGCGACACGACGCGGCCGAGGACCGGGGCGGCGAGCGGGCCTGCGCTCACGCGAAGCAGGAGGAGACCCGGCAGCGGCGCGGGCCGGTCCTCGTCGAGCTGGCCGGTCGGGGGGCGGAGCGGTCCGTTGGGCACGTCGCCGATCTCGAAGCTCATCACGACCTCCGTGCCGCCGGCGCCGCCCTGGATCGCGAAGGCGTCCGAGAGCGAGGCGATCAGCGCGAGGCCGAAGCCGAGCGGTCCGTGCTCGTCGTCGGCGGGAAGCGGCTTGAACCCGAGGCCGCGGTCGCGGACGCTGACCGTGAGGAGCGCGCCCTCGGCGACCATGTCGACCTCGAGCGGGCCCTTCTCGTCGTCGTAGGCGTGGATCACGGCGTTCGCGCACGCCTCGGTGACCGCGATCTTCATGTCTGCGCCGAGCGCTGGATCGACCCCGAGCGCGTCCGTCATGCCGGCGAGGGCCTGGCGCACGACGGCCACGTTCTCCGGCAACGCGGGCAGGATCAGGCGCACGCCGGCGCTCACCGAGCGTCGCCTCCCGCGAAGCGTTGACGTCCCTTGTCGTGATCGCCCATCTCGTCGGCGTTCAGGCTAGCGGCAGCCGCCATCGCCGGCTCACTACCCGGGCCCGCCCCCGCGAAACGTAGCGCGCCGCTGCAGAAATGCGCAGTCGCGTGTTTCACGCCCGGCGCGGTGGGGAACGGGGCGCATCAGGGACGTGATGTCCCCGACGCCCAGGGATCGGGCGTGCCTCCTAACCCCCAGTCAGCGGCCGCCTCCCCCCGGCGGCCGTTGGCGTCTTCAGAACCGTGCGCTGAGCAGGCGCTCGCGCGTCTGGCGGGCCCAGCCGTCGTCGCCGAAGCGCTCGCTCAGCGCCGCCGCGGCGGCCTCGACGTCGTAGTCGACGCGCCGCGGCTCGACGCCGCCGTCGTCCTCCACGAGGCCGTAGGCGGCGCGCCGGTCGCCGTCGAACGGGAGGCCGACGCTGCCGGGGTTGACGAGCTCGACGCCCGACGCGAGCGTTCGTGAGAACTGCAGGTGCGTGTGGCCGAAGACGATCCGGCGCTCGGTGGCGCCCGCTACCAGGTCCTCGTCGCCGTCCTGGGGCTCGGGGAGCCAGGAGTCCATGTCGGAGCCCGGCGAGCCGTGGCAGTAGCGCACGCCGTCGATCACCGTCTCCTCGGGCAGGGCGCCGAGCTCCGCCACCACGTCCTCGTCGAGCGCGGCGAGCGCCGCGGCGAGCGCGCCCTGCACCACGGGGTCGTCGACCGCCTCGTGGGGGTGCGCGCACCAGCGCTCCCAGTTGCCGCGGATCCACGTCGCGTCCGCGAGCCCGCGCAGCGCCGCGACCGCCTCGGCCGGCTCGGGGCCGAACGCGGCGTAGTCGCCGCCGAGCAGGAACCCGGTCGCCCCGGCACCGCGGGCGTCGTCGAGCACCGCCTCGAGCGCCCGCAGGTTGCCGTGCACGTCGTAGACCAGGGCGAGCACGTGGCCACGTATAGCATCGCCGGGGGATGGTCGTGACCGGGCCGACGCTGACGCTGCGCTTCGCCACGGAGGCCGACGCCCCGGCGCTGCTCGACCTGGCGGGCGATCCGGACGTGACGCGGTTCTTCTCGTGGGGCCCCTACGAGGATCTCTCCGAGCCGCTCGGCTACATCCGGCGCCTGGCGGGGCAGCGCGAGCGCGGCGAGCAGCTCGACCTCCTGGTCGTCCACCGGGAGCACGGGCCGGTGGGCGTCACCGGCCTCTCCGAGCTCTCGCGGCGCGACCGCCGGGCGATCGTCGGAACCTGGCTGGGGCGGGAGTTCTGGGGCACGGGCGCCAACGCCGAGTCCAAGCGACTGGTCGCCCACCTGGCGTTCGCCGTCCTCGGCCTCGAGCGCCTCGGGGCCTACGCGAGCACGGAGAACCGGCGCTCGCAGGTGGCGCTCGAGCGCCTCGGCTACGAGCGGGAGGGCGTGCTCCGGGCCTGGCATCGGCACGGCGACCGGGTGCACGACGTCGTCCTGTACTCGCTATTGCAGCGCGACTATGCGCCGGAAATCGCCGCAGACGTGCGAGGCGCGCCGCCCGAGGCGTTCGTGCTGCCATGATGCGCGAAGTGGGTGAGATCGCCACCGGCTCGAGCCTGCGCGAGCGCTACCGCGACGCCTTCGGCTCCTATCTCAGCGCGCCCTCCGAGGATGCGCTCGAGTCCGCGTTCACGCTCGGCCGGGAGGCGATCGGCGACGGGCTCTCCCCGCTCGACCTCGTCCAGGTCCATCACGACGCGCTCGCGGCGGTCGGCGGCCTGCGCGACGCGGAGCACGCCGCGGAGTTCCTGCGCCACGTGCTCTCCACCTTCGAGTTCGAGCGCCTGGGCTTCGACGAGGCCCAGGCGCGCGCACGCATCGAGCACGCCTACGCCGAGCGGATGCGCGCCCTCGTCGACGCGTCGATGGGGATCGCGGCGACGCTGGACGAGCGCGAGATCGTGGATCGCCTCGCTCGCGATGCGCGCGCGCTGCTGCATGCCCGCGGGGCGCGCGTCGAGATCGAGTTCGGCACTCCGCCCTCGGTGGCCACGGGCGTCGCGGGCGATGTCGACGCCGGCGGCGCGGAGACGCTCGTCGTGCCGCTGCGCGGCCACGGCGGCGAGCCGGCGGGGAGCCTCGTCGTCCGGGGGCTCGAGGCGCCGCCGACGACGCTCGACGCGGCGATCTGCGACCAGCTCGCCCACGTCGCCTCCGTGGCGCTCGCGAACGCCGGCATCTACCGGCGCGAGCGGGGGATCGCCCAGACCCTCCAGCGCAGCCAGCTGCCGCCG
>JAOPZQ010000012.1 GCA_025964075.1 Solirubrobacterales bacterium
GGCCCTCGGCCACGACGCGCAGCGTGCCCGCGGCCTTGCGCCGGACCACGACGCCCTCCTCGCCCGCCGGCGTCAGCTGGCCCGCCTCGAAGCACAGGCACGCGTCCCAGCCGGCGAAACGCGGCGCGTGCGCGAGGTCGCGGTCGCGCCACTCCTCGTCGACGACGAGCAGGAGGGCCGCCTCGGCGAACCGCTCGGGCGTGCGCGCCAGCGCCCGCAGCACCCCGAGCGCCAGCACGACGCCGCCCTTCATGTCCGCCGTTCCCGAGCCGTAGAGGCGGCCGTCGACGCGCCGCGGCGGCTGGTGGTCGGCATGAGAGTGCACGGTGTCGAGGTGACCGAGGAGGACGATCCGGCCGGTGCCGGTGCCCGTAACCCGCGCCAGCAGGTCGGGCGCGTGGTGGAGCGACGAGCACGGCAGGCGCTCGATCCCGGCCTCGTCCGGCAGCAGCGCAGCGGCGACGGCGACCGCCTCCTCGGCGGCGCGCACGTCCCCCGAGGGCGAGGAGACGGCGACGAGCGCCTCGAGCTCACGGTCCGCGTGGCGGACGAGCGCCTCGGCGGTGGCAGCGATCTCGGGGTCGGACATCGACGACTGACCCTACCCACCTTGCAAAAGGGGTCTGACCCCTTTTTCCTTCCGCCCGATGACGCCTGGAATCGTCGCCCTCGGCGACTCGATCACGCGCAAGGGCCCGTGGGGGGCGCTCGGCCTGCCCGACCGCTCGTGGGCGTGGTTCCTGGCCGAGACCATGAGCGAGCCGCTGACGAACCTGGCGGTGGACGGCGCCGGGGCCGCGGACGTGCGCCGCGAGCAGCTGCCGCGCGCGGACGGGGCCCGCTCCCTCGCCCTCGCCTACGTCGGCGTCAACGACGCCCGGTCACCCGAATGGGACGCCCGCGCGTTCGCGGAGGACCTCGACGCGATCCTCGCGGCGCTGACCGCGCGGGCGCCGCGAACCCTCGCGTTGACGATCCCGGCGGGCCTCGGCCGTCCCCGGGCCGGCGCGAAGGTCCTCGCCGCGAACGCCATCATCGAGCGGACTGCCGCGCGCCACGGAGCGGCGAGCGCGGATCTCTCCGCGCTCGCCGGCCCGAAGCTCGTGCTGCCCGCCGGCGTGCACCTGACCCCGCGGGGTCAGCTCGCGGTCGCGGACGTCGCGGCCCGGGCGCTCGGCGTCACGCCGCTCCCGTCCGCGCGGTTCCCCCGCGACCGCTCGCCCACGGCCCGCGCGCGCTTCGCCCGCAAGTACCTCACGGACGCGCTTCGAGCACGAGGTTGAACGGCGTCTCGGTCGCGCGGCGGAACCGCGTGAAGCCGCCCTCGGCGACGACGTCGCGCAGGCGCGCCTCGCCCGCCTGCGCGCCCAGCGCGAGCCCGACCTCCTGGTCGCGCGACGCCGGCGTGCAGATCATCGTTGAGGCCGAGTAGAACACGCGACCGACCGGATTCAGGTTGTCCTCGAGGCGGTCGTTGGCATAGGGCTCGACGATCAGCCACGTGCCGTCCGGCTTCAGCGAGCCGAGCACGTGACGCGACGCCCCGACCGGATCGCCCATGTCGTGGAGGCAGTCGAACATCGCCACGAGGTCGTAGCCCTCCCCCGGGAAGTCCTTCGCCGCGGCGACCTCGAAGCTGGCGCGGTCCTCGACCCCCGCCTCGCGCGCGCTCGAGCGCGCCCGCTCGATCGACTCGTCGTGGTAGTCGAACCCGACGAACCGCGAGTTCGGGTACGCGGCGGCGAGGATCAGCGTCGAGGCGCCGTGCCCGCAGCCGACGTCGGCGACGAGCGCCCCGGCCTGCAGCTTCTCTTCGACGCCCTCGAGCGCGGGGATCCAGCTGGGGACGAGGTTGGCGATGTAGCCCGGCCGGAAGAAGCGCTCCGTGCCGCAGAAGAGGTCGTGGTCGTGCTCGTGCCAGCCGACGCCCTCGCCGGAGCGGAACGCCGCGGCGATCTTCGGCTCGTCCTTGATCACCGAGGCGGCGAGCTGGAACGCCCCGGGGATGAACGCCGGGCTGTTGTCCTGCGCGAGCGCGAGGGACTGCTCGGGCGGCAGCGTGAAGCGCTCGGTCGCCGCGTCGTAGGCGACGTAGCCGCCGGCCGCCTGGCCGGAGAGCCACTCGCGGACGTAGCGCTCGTCTGTGCCGGTGCGCTCGGCGAGCTCCGCCGGCGTCACCGCCGAGCCGTCGGCCATCGCCTTGTAGAGGCCGAGCTTGTCGCCGATGATCACGCTGGCGACGCTCAGCGCCGCCCCCAGGTCCTGCACGAACTGGCCCATGAAGGCGTTCAGTCGATCCTCGTCGATCGCGGTGGTGGACATGCGAATCTCCTTCCTGGCGGTTGTCGAGATGCCCGCGCAGCCTCGACGACCGGCGTCAAGGCTCCGCGAAGCCAGCGTCAAAGCCGAGTCCTCCGGGTCTCGTCGAGGACGTCGGGCCAGAACTGGGCAGCACTCCGTGCCCGAGCGCTCGCGGGATGGACCGTCTCGCCCTCGCTCGCGAGCACGCGAGTGACGGGATCCTGCGCGCGCCAGTCGATCCGGAGGCCCGGGGCGAGCGCCCGCAGCTCGCGGGCGATCGCCACGTCGCGGTGGGCGTGCCCGAGGCCGATCGGCGAAGAGACGAACAGAGCCCGCGTCGGCCGAGTCTAACCCGGCACGGACCAGCCCGGCCGGACGAGGCCCGACTCGTAGGCGAGGACGACGAGCTGCGCGCGGTCCCGGCACCCGAGCTTCACCATCGCCCGGCTCACATGGGTCTTCACGGTCGCCGGACTGAGCACGAGGCGCTCGGCGATGTCGTCGTTCGAGAGGCCCGTGCCTGCGAGCGCCATGAGCTCCCGCTCCCGATCGGTGAGCTCCTCGAGCGCGGAGAGATCGGGCGGCGCCTTCGCGCGCAGCGCGAACTCGGCGATCAGCTTGCGCGTGATGTTCGGCGACAGGAGCGCGTCGCCCGTGGCCGCGACGCGCACGGCGTGGACGAGCTCCGCCGGCTCGGTGTCCTTGACGAGGAAGCCGCTCGCGCCGACGCGCAGCGCCTCGAACACGTACTCGTCGAGGTCGAACGTGGTCACGATCACGACGTGGACCGCGGCGAGCGCCGCCTCGGCGACGATCGCGCGCGTCGCCTCGAGGCCGTCGACGCCCGGCATGCGGATGTCCATCAGCACGACGTCGGGCTTCAGCTCGCGGGCGAGCGCGATGGCCTCGGTCCCGTCGCCCGCCTCGCCGACGACCTCGATGCCCGCCTCGGCGTCGAGCAGCGCGCGGAAGCCGGCGCGGAGCAGCGCCTGGTCGTCGGCGAGCAGGACGCGGATCACGCCGACCCCACGGGCAGGCGGGCGCGGACGCGGAAGCCGCCGCCGGCGCGGCGGCCGGCGTCGAGCTCGCCA
>JAOPZQ010000003.1 GCA_025964075.1 Solirubrobacterales bacterium
GGAGGAGTCCGTCGTCGAGGTGCGCGTGGCGGGCGAGCCGGTGTTCGGCTAGATGATTGATTCCACGCGGTCGTTAGCGTGGTGGTGGGGGTCTTCGGTGTTGGCCGAGGAGTAGGCCGGCTATGAAGGCGGCCGTGACGAGCGCGGCGATGGCGCCTAGGAACACGGCAAGGGCGCTGAAGGCGGCGAGGATGATGCTGAGGTCGGTCTTGTCCATGGTGGCTCGGCGTCGGGTTTTGGGCCTCTAGAAGACAAGTTGCCGCTCGCCCTCGTTTCGGCTGTCGACGGGGGTATCCCCGCGCCGGCCGGGTGTCCGAATGACGCGTCGCGATGGACTATCGGTCAGTTCGGGCGGCGTGAGGGCTTCGGTGCGAGCGGAATTTGGTGGCAGCGGTCGAAGTCGGCGGTGCTCAGTTCTCACCGTCGACCCAGGGGGCCACGATGCTCGCCGACCTCGACCTGCTGCTCACGGCGGTGTTCGCCACCGCCGACGATCTCCTGCCCGAGGCCAGGAGGAACGCGATGCGCAGCGTGACCGACGCGGAGGTCGTCACGCTCGCGGTCGCTCAAGCGATGATGAACATCGCCTCGGATCGCGAGTTCCTCGCCATCGCCCACTACCGCCTCGGGCACCTGTTCCCGAAGCTGCCCGCCCAGCCCGGGTATTGGAAGCGCCGCCATCGCTTGGCGGAGACGATCGAGTGGCTGTGCGGGGTGTTCGCGCAGGACAGCCCCGGCTACCACGACAACGTCGTGCTCCTGGACTCGACGCCCGTGGAGTGTGGCCGCTCGGTCGAGACCGCCCGCCGCAGCGAGCTCGGGGTCGCGTGCGCCCATCACTACAGCCGCAGCCACAGCCGCTGGTTCTGGGGGATGCGCTTGCACCTCCTCGCCGCCCCCGACGGCACGCCGAGGGCGGCGATCCTCGCCCCCGCCGATCAGAAAGAGCGCGACGTCGCGCTCAGGCTGTTCCCGATCGGCCTGCACGGCGGCGAGGTGATCGTCTGCGACAAGGGCTACGCCGGCAAAGAGTTCCAGCAGACCGTCGCCGAGCGACACGGCGCACTCGTGCTACGCCCCAAGCGCAAGAACGAACCTGGCCGCGGGCCGCACCTCGCGCCGATCCGCCAATGCATCGAGTCGATCTTCTGGACGCTGAAGGACCGCCTCGGACTCGAGCGCCACAACGCCCGGACACTCCACGGCCTCCGAGCCCGCATCACCACGAAGCTCCTCGCGCTCGCCGCCAGCGTCTGGCTCAACCACTACCTCGGGCGCCCCACCCGCGCCCTCGCGGCCCTCGCGACCTAACCCGACGCGGAATCAATCATCTAGCTGGGCCGGTGCCCGGCGCGCAGCTCGGCCACCTTCTCGGAGGGCGCGACGAGCACGGGGCGATCGGCGTGCTGGACGACGGCGTGGGAGACGCTGCCGAGGAGCATCGAGCGCACGCCGGTGAGGCCGCGCGTGCCGAGCACGATGGCCTCGGCGTCGATCGCGTCCCCTTCGGCGAGGATCGCCGCCGCCATCGTGCCGTGGCGGGCCCGGGTCGCCGGTCGCGCGCTCAGCCCGGCGGCGCTTGCGCGCTCCGCGCCCTCGCGGGACGTCTCCTTGGCCGCCTCCTCGGCCAGGCGATCGATCTCCTCGGCGTCGAGGCCCGCACCGCCGGCGCCGAAGACGGCGCCGGTCCGCGCCAACGCGTCGGTGAACGTCTCCCAGACGGTGAGCACGATGGCCTCGCGGCCGGGCATCAGCCGCGCCGCGCGATCGATCGCCGCCTTGGCGTCTTCGGAGCCGTCGTAGCAGATGAGGATCATCGGGGTCGCCTTTTCTCGTGGACGGAATGGTGGTCGCCAAACAGTGGCAGGTGGTCGCAGCGGGGTGCGCGCGCAACCGAGAGCCAACAGAAGCCCCGCCCGGCCTCCAAGGACCCGCACGCACACTGATGAGGGATGCGCGTGCTGATCGTCGAGGACAAGGTGAAGATGGCCGGCCAGCTGTGGCGCGCCCTGCGCGGCGAGGGGATGGTCGCCGACGTGGCGGTCAAGGGCGAGGACGCGCTGTGGATGGCCGGCGCGACGAGCTACGACGCCGTCGTGCTCGACGTGATGCTCCCCGGCATCGACGGCTTCGAGACCGTCCGCCGCCTGCGCGCCCAGGGCCAGTGGGTTCCGGTGCTGATGCTCACCGCGCGCGGGCGCCTCGAGGATCGGGTGGCGGGACTGGACGGCGGCGCCGACGACTACATGACCAAGCCGTTCGAGCTCGACGAGCTGAGCGCGCGGCTGCGCGCGCTCGTCCGCCGTGACGCCGTCGAGCGGCCGACGGTCCTCGAGGTCGGGACCCTGCGGCTCGACCCGGCGAGCCGCCGGGTGTGGCGCGACGGCGAGGAGATCGAGCTGGCCGAGAAGCCGTTCGCCCTGCTCGAGACGTTCATCCGCCGGCCGGGCGTCGCGCTCAGCCGCCTGATGCTGCTCGAGTCGGCGTGGGACCACGCCTACGAGAACCGCTCGAACGTCGTCGACCAGCACGTCCGCGCGCTGCGCGAGCGGATCGACCGCCCGTTCGGGGTCAAGAGCATCGAGACCGTGCGCGGTCGCGGCTACCGGCTGCGCGAGGACGGCGGGCGGTGAGCCGCGTACCGGTCCGCTGGCGCCTCACGCTGGCGTTCGCGTGCGTGATGGCGATCCTCCTCGTCGCCACGGGGCTGTTCGTGCGCCATCGGCTCGAGGCCAATCTCGACAGCGCCCTGGACTCGTCGCTGCGTTCCCACGTCGCCGACATCGCGGCGCTCGCTCAGCAGTCGGAGAGCGGGCTGGCCGAGGCCAAGCGGAGCGGCGTGGTGGGGCAGGATCCGCAGTTCGCCCAGATCATCGACGCCCGCGGGCGCGTGATCGACGCGAGCGCCGGCCTCCCCCGTCGCCCGCTGCTCGACGCCTCGGCGCTCGCCCGGGCGCGCCACGGGAGCGTCGTGATCCGCCGCACGCTCGCCGCGGGCGGCCCTCCGGCGCGCCTGCTGGCGGCACCGATCACCGCTCAGGGTCAGCGGCTCGTCGCCGTGGTCGGGCAGCCGCTCGAGGATCGCGACCGGGCGATCTCGGACCTCACCAACGTGCTCCTGCTCGGCGGCCCGATCGCGCTGGCGCTCGCGTCGCTCGCCGGCTACGCGCTGACCGGCTTCGCGCTGCGGCCGGTCGAGGTGATGCGCCGTCGCGAGCGCACGTTCGTCGCCGACGCCAGCCACGAGCTCCGCAGCCCGCTGACGATGCTGCGCACCGAGCTCGAGCTGATGGCGCGCGACGAGCCGAGCGGCGTCGATCTCCAGGCGGCGACGGCCTCGGCCATCGAGGAAACCGAGCGCCTCGGCCGGCTCGCGGACGACCTGCTGGTGCTGACGCGCGCCGACAACCAGAGCATCCAGCTGCGCACGGCTCCGGTGTCGGTCGGGTCGCTCGTCCACGCGGTGGCGGCCCGCGCCGGGCGGCGTCCCTCGGTGGGCGACCTCCGGGTCGTCGTCGGCGAGGTCGCCGACGACGCGCTCGTCCTCGCCGACGGCGACCGGGTCGCGCAGGCGCTCGACAACCTGCTCGACAACGCGCTCCGCTACGCCGCTCGCGAGGTCGAGCTCACGACCGTCGTCGCCGGATCGAGCGTGGAGATCCACGTCCTCGACGACGGCCCCGGCTTCCCGCCCGAGTTCCTCGCGCGCGCGTGGGACCGGTTCTCCCGCGCCGACGCCGCCCGGACCGACGACGGCTCCGGCCTCGGCCTGCCGATCGTCCGCACGATCGCCGAGCTGCACGACGGCCGGGCCGAGGCGGCGAACCGTCCGGTCGGCGGCGCGGACGTCTGGATCACCCTGCCCGTGGCCGTCGCCGCCGGCGGCGTGGGGGCGCCCCCGGCCGAGGCCGGGGGCGCCCACCACCGCTACTCCGCTCCCTGGAACTGATGGTCCGCGGTGGCGTTGCCAGGCTCGTCGGCGTGGCCGCCGGGCCCGTCGCTGTTGGCGGCCGACTCCGAGCCGGGCTGCTCAGCGCCTGACTGCTCGCTGGCGGCCGGCTGCTCCGTGCCCGGCGCCTCGGTCGAGGACCCGGTCGCGGTCGTCTTCGCCGCGGTCGCGTGACTCACGGTGTCCGGCGTCGTCTGGTCGCCCGACTGGATCGTGTCCG
>JAOPZQ010000029.1 GCA_025964075.1 Solirubrobacterales bacterium
AGCTTTGACACCCACAGCCTCTCGGCAGGCCCGGACCTACCTCAGATCGTTCGGAACGTGCTTGGGCACGTCACCACGCCGACTGATCGCCCTGGTCGCCCCCGTGTGAGGTGTCAGTGGCCTACCGCGAGCGCCCTCTTGTCTACCACCACGCTTCTCTGGAACGCCGGCAACACCGGCAACACCGGCGGCGAAACGCACCACCCAGATTCGCGGAGAGCAAGGAGATCTGCGTCTCGCGTCGCCGCCCACCAGCTCCCTTCCGCGCGACCCGTACCACCACTCTCACTCGTGGCGGACCGACAACGGGTCGCCGACGTTGGCGTGCACGACTTCGTCGGCGTTGCACGGCTGCGTCAGGATGGCGCGGATGCGGACCGTAGGTAGGGGTAGGCGCGGCGGGCGCGCACGGGGATGGCGAAGGTCGCCCGGGTGTGGACGTCGATGAAGGCGTTGATGCCGTTGTGGTGGCGGGCGCCGATGCCCGGGTGGTGGGTGCGTGCGTCGGCGGCGTTCATGACGGCGCGGGTGGCGTTGAAGTCTTCGATGCTGCGTTGCAGGGACACGAAGTGGGTTCCGGGCCGGCCATCGTCGAGGGTGGCGAAGTCGCGGCGGTTGATACGCGGGCGACCGTCCAGGCGGGCGCGGCCGGCGGCCTGGGCGTGTCCGACGATCCCATGTCGGGCGGCCTGAGCGGGCAGGCGATCGGCGTGGCTGGGCGCGTCGTCCACGAGCGCTTCGGTGTCGCGGGCGCTAGTCGCGGGGGAGTACATGAGCGCCGCTCTCCGCTCGATGTCGTGCGCGTACCAGCGCTCGAGGTCGATGGTGATGCGGCTGACCTGCATGGTGGTGCCGCCCGCCAGCGGGCCGTCCGCAATGGTGATGTCACGTTCGCTCGCCTGGTTGCCGCGCAGCCCGGAGTGGAAGCCCAGCAGCAGCGGCGCGTCCGTTGCGATGCGGGGCGCGGTGATCCGTTCGGCGACTAGGCCCTGGCCGACGAAGCCCGACCGCGTTTCTCGCAGCGAGAGGCGGGCGCGCTGGTCGAGCGGCCCGGGCCCGAAGAGCGCCTCGGTGACGCGGGCGAGGCGGGCTTCGTGGTCGCTGGCGAGATGCAGGCAGGCGTGAATGTCCTCCAGCACGGGGTCCTCCCACGCGGCCATCGGCAGCGGACGGGCGATCGGATTGGGCAGCGACGTGTGCGTCTCAAACCAGGCGGCGCCCCATCCGAGGCAGGTGAGCAGTCCGGCGGGCCCATGCTCGAAGCGTTGCTCGAGCGCTTGCAGTGCGGCCTCGAGGCGTTCGGCGTCCGCGGCGGTCGGCGTGCCGCGGACGTCGAGCATGAGCAGCCGATGGAAACGCGGTGCGACCGGGCGCCCGCGGGCGTCGGCGTGGAGGGTCGCCTCCCAGGCGTGCTGGGCGTCGGGGAGGGAGCTCACGTCGCGATGGCCCGGGGGTCGGGCGCGAGGCCCGCGAAGACGCTCGCCCAGTCGTGCGTGGTCTGGCCGGGCTCGTTGAACAGCGCGAACGTCTTGCCGCGCGCGAGGGGGTGCTCGGCGGCGGCCACGAGCGTAGCGGCGAGGTCGGCGCGTGCGAGCATCCCGTCGGGCCACGGATCCTGGGTCAGGCTGATGGCGTGGGCGCCGGGGGGATCGTCGGTCAGCCACGTGGGACGCACGATGGTCCACGGCAGTCCGCTGGCGCGCAGCGCCCGCTCGGCGGCGAGCCGCCCGGGCAGCGATGCCGTGACGCGGTTGAAGGGGTGAGCCGGCCCGTGACCCACCGCGAACGAACTGACGAGCAGCAGGTGGGCGGCGGGGGCGAGTCGTCGCGCGGTAATGGTCAGCGTCCGGACGGCGGCGTGCGCGTGTCGCTCGGCATCACCTCGCTTGGGGATGAGGACGATCGCGCGGGCGTTCCGGACCGCATCGGCGACCGTGCCGGGGTCGTCGAGGGCATCCAGCGAGCGCACACGGCGGCCGCGCTGCCGGGCGATTCCGGCGACGAGCTCGCCTGTGTGACTGTTGACGCCCGCGACGACGACGAGCGTCATCGTGGCTCATCCGTGTGGTCGACGCGCAGGACGGCCTTGCCGACGACCCGCCGGTCGCGTAGCGCCTGCATGGGCTCATCGAGGTAATCCCAGGATCCCACCCAGCCGACGAGGGGATCCAGGAGCTCGCGGGCGGTGAGGCGAGCGAGATCGGCGAGGTCCTCGCCGACGGGCTCCCCCGAGCCGTGCACCGAGAACGGGTGGACGGTCTGGCGCGCGTTCGGCGCAAGGGAGGAGGTCGTGATCGGCGCCGGGTCGACCGAGGAGCTGCCGAGGAGGACGAGGTGTCCGCGCTTCGCCCACCCGCCGAAGTCGATCATCGCGGCGACGCGCGTCACGGCGGCCGGGCCGCTGCCGTCGGGAGCGAGGACGCGGCCGGCGATGTCCTGGCCGGGACGCCAGCCTTCGGGGCGGCGGGCGAACAGCCTGAGCTCGCCGCGGTTGATCGAGAACGCCTCGACTTGCACCGGGACGTGGTCTGACGAGGGCTGGGGGTCGGGCACGCGTCGCAGCTCGGGCCCGGTTGGTGTGCCGACGGAGGCGCGCATCCTGGCCGGCGGAACGATCGTGTGGGACATGGCTCGACCGTAGAGCCGCGTTGCCCGAAGGAGAAAGAGCCATCGGCGACAGCGTCAGAGCCGGTGCTTCTGGGTGCGTAGGATCCGCCGCATGGAGCCCGAAGCGCGGCTGTTGCGCTACTTCCTCGCGGTCGCCGCGGAGCTGAACTTCACGCGCGCGGCCGAGACCCTGGGGATCGCCCAGCCGGCGCTCAGCGCGCAGATCCGCCAGCTCGAGGCGCAGCTCGGCGTGCAGCTGCTCGAGCGCACGACGCGTTCGGTGGCGCTCACCGACGCCGGTCGAGTGGTGCAGGAGCGCGGCCCGGCGGCGCTCGGGGCCCTGGCCGAGGTGTGGGACGCGGCGCGACGCGCCGGGCGCGGCGAGGCCGGGAGGCTGCGCGTCGCCTACAGTCCGAGCGCCGGCTACGAGACCGCTCCGACCCTGGTGAGCGCGGTGCGCGGCCGCTACCCCGGCATCGAGGTCACCGCCGAGGTGCTGCCCACG
>JAOPZQ010000126.1 GCA_025964075.1 Solirubrobacterales bacterium
TAGCACCTCGGTAAGGATGCCCGCGGCCATCGCCCGCAACTCGTCGTCCGTACGGTCCTGGACCGGGTGGGGGACGAAGGCGCGGGCGAGCGCCGGCTGGCCGAGCCGCGCGGCCTGCTCCTCGGCCGCCTGCACGAATGCCGAGGAGGCCACGAGAACCCCCGGCCGGCCCTGCCCCTCTAGCTCCAACACGTCGCGCAGACCGCACGACACGCACGAGCCTCAATCGGCGAGGGCTTCGATCACCGCGTCGCAGTTCGCGGCGATCTCGCGGCGGACGTCGGCCGGGGCCGGCTTCGTGAACGTCGGCTTCGCGGTCCGATGGACGCCGTAGCCGCGCTCGGCGAGCAGCCGCTCGAGCTCGTCGAGGAAGACGTCGCCGCGAGGCTTGCGGATGTCGAGCAGCGCGATCGTCCTCGGGGTCGTGCCGCGCGGCGCGAGCGGGCGCTCGACGGCCTCGCGCTCCCCGGTGGGATCGAGGATCTCTAGCGCCACGGCTCCACGCTCACGGTCACCGGCTCGGAGCCTACCTCGCCCGCGACCCAGCTTCCGAAGACCATCGAGAAGAGGCCGGCGTCGCCGCCCGCGTAGGCGATCTGGATCCGGTCGGGGGCCGCGAACTTGGGGATGCGCGCACCGGGATCGGTGACCCACTTGGCCTCGATGCCCTCGGCGCAGCCGTCGGCGCCGCGGACGAGCTCGCCGGCCGCCCGGGACGTGCGCTCGAACAGCGCGTCCTGCAGGCGCGCGCGGTCCCAGCCGTCCTCGCGGAACAGGCGGCCGTGCTCCGGCCCGACGAGCAGCAGCGCGTCCATGGCGAGGCGCGTGCGGGGATGCGCGACCGACTCGAGCGCCATGGCGAACGACGCGACGAGCTGCTCGGGACTTCGCGCGAGCTGGTCGAGGATCAGCCGCGGCGCCTCGAGCGCCATCAGCGTGACGCCCGTATCCCCGGTCGGGATGCCGCGGGCCTGGGCGAGCGGCTCCCACGGCATGCTGTCGAGGCGCTCGGCGAAGCAGGCGCCGACCTTGCCGGCCTGCCCGTGGGCCGCGCGATCCTCGACGCCGGGCCGGCCGCCGCCGACGTTCCGGACGACGAGCTGCAGCGCGCGGCCGATCGTCAGGTTCGGCCGGTTGCCCTGGCCGAGGACGTTCCCGCCCGAGGCCATGCCGATCTCGTCGGCGAGCGGGCCGGAGACGACGATCGCCGGACCGGCCGGATGCGTGGTGGCGAGGAGGCCGTGCATGGCGAAGCGCTCCTCGGTCGCGGCCTCGACCGCGGCCAGGACGATCGGCAGCGCGTCGTCGGGACAGCCGGCCATGACCGCGTTGATCGCCACCTTCTCGACCGTCGCGGGCGCGCCGTAGGGCGGGACCTCGCCGACGACGTCCTGGGGATCGCGCCGCGTGTGCTCGAGCATCGCCACGACGCGCTCGGGCGTCGGCGGGACGACCGGCAGGCCGTCGGTCAGCCCGCGGTCGTGGAGCGCCTCGATCGGGTCCTCGAGGCCGCCGAGCGTGAGGACGCGGCTGCGGATCCGGCCCTCGGCGCGGGCCTTCGCGGCCGCCAGCCGCGCCGCCACCTCGGGGTCGCGCGTCTTCGACGCGCAGCCGGGACGGTGCTCCGGGAGGCCGTCGAGGGCGAGCGTGGCGCCGGCGCGCGCGGCGAGCGCGACGATCCGATCGCGCTGCAGGCCCTCGACGCGGTCGCGCTCGTCGGCGCCGTCGAGGAGGAGCAGCGCCGGCACGGCGTCGGGGTCGTAGCGCGCGGAGAGCTCGAGCTCGCCGTCGAGCTCCGGCACCGCGGCGAGGTCGAGACGCGCGGCCTGGGCGGCGGTCTCCTCCTCGCTCGACTGCGACAGGATCCGTACCGGAGCGCCGGCCGCGGCGGCCTCGTCGAGCGCGGGGAGGAGCTGATCGCAGACGGGGCAGTCGTGCTTGATCAGGGCGACCACCTCGAGACTCATGCGGATCACGACACTACTAGGTCGCTGAGGCGGCGCTTAGGCCCGGCGGTACCGTGATCCCATGCGCCGGCGCGCCCGATTGAGCCTGCTCTGCGCCGGTTTCGGTGCGGGACTGCTCGTCCTCCTGCACCAGCTCGCGTTCCACTCGGCGTGGGCGCAGGCGGCCGATCGCAACGTGCTGCATGGCTTCACCGACCTCAATCGCCCGCGGATCCACTCGCTGCTGAACGGCATCGCGCATCTCGGAGACCCGAAGCCGTTCACCCTGCTCAGCCTCGCGCTCGTCGCCGTGGCGCTCCTCCGCCACCGGCCGCGGGTCGCCGTGGCGGTGGCGGCGATCCTCGCGGGCGCGAACGTGACGACGCAGATCCTCAAGCCGGCGCTCGCCCAGATCCGCGCGCCGGTCGACGGGCTGGCGCACGTCGCGGCCGCCTCGTGGCCGAGCGGCCACGCCACCGCGTCGCTCTCCCTGGCGATGTGCGCGGTGCTCGTCGCGCCGGCGCGGATGCGGCCCGCGGTCGCGGCGGCCGGGGCCGCGTTCTCCGTCGCGGTGACGTTCTCGCTGCTCTCGCTGGGCTGGCACTTCCCGAGCGACGTCGTCGGCGGCTACCTGGTGGTCGGGACGTGGACCGCGCTGGCGGTCGCCGCGGTGTGGGCGAGCGAGGCCCGGTGGCCGCGGCGCGCCCAGCCCACGGCACCGGTGGCGGTGCGGGATGCCGTCCGGCCGGCGCTCGCGACGGCGGCGGCCGCCCTCGGCCTCGGCGTGTTCATCGCCGCGGCGCGTCCGGGCGCCGTCGCCGGCTACGCCCAGGAGCACACGACGTTCGTCGTCGGCGCGGGCGTCATCGCGGCGCTCGGGCTCGGGCTGGCGATGGCGCTGGCGCTGACGCTGCGGCGGTAGGGCGGGGGGCTCTTCGAAAAACGACGCCTCGAGGGGTGGGTTCGGGCGTTCGCGGCGGGGGTGACCGTACTTAGCCGGAATAGTCCGGTAAACCTCAACCACCCCCCCGGCTGTCACCGGGCGAAGCCGGTCCCTGCCTCCTTCGTGGCCGCCGTCGTTCGGGCCCTCACGCGCCCGCGGGGCAACCGTGAACATCGAGCGGCCCGCTCAGCCGCACGAGCTCGTTCGACCCGTAGTCGAGGACGACGTGGGCGGCCGGGTCGTGGACCCACGTCGACTCGTCGAGGCTGCTCTGGGAGAGCGGAGCGAACGTCCAGAGGTCGACGTGGGGCGTGATCAGGACGTAGTCGTAGCGTCCGGCGTCGACCGCGGCGCGCCACTCGGCGCATCGGGTGATCGTCGTGAACCCGCCGTGGGCGCCGTGGTGGGCGATGTAGCGGACGCGGTTCGACAGGTCGATCCCGTAGAGCGGGTACTGCGAGAAGCCGCCGCCGGTGCCGACGACGCCGATCCGCTGGTGGTGCTGCGCGCGCGCCCACGTCGAGAGCTCCGGGCCGAGCGCGGCGAAGTCCGTGTAGCGGTGCGTCAGGTAGCGTTTCTGAAGCGTCCAGCCGCCGGCCAGCGCGACGATAGCCACCGCCGCGACAGTCCCCGCGAGCGCGAGCGGCTGCGGGCGCCGGCGGGCGAGCACGACGATCCCGGCGACGGCCGCGATCACGACGAGCGCGCCCGCCACGCCGACCGCGCGGTGATCGGAGGGGAGGATCGTCTGCGTGCGCTGGCAGAGCAGGAGGAGCAGCGCGAGCGCGCCGGCGGTCCACAACTGCCGCCGCGGCGCCCCCAGCGGCCGCAGCCGTGGGAGCAGCGCCAGCCCGAGCGCGAGCTCGGGCGTCAGGTAGCGCAGGTTGAGCGCGAACTGGACCGGGTCGCCGTCGGGCCCGGCCGCCGTCCCCGGGGTGGCGACGAACGCGACCACCCCGACGAGGCCGGCCACCGCGAGCGCGCGCTCGCGGCGGCCGACGAGACCTCCGCCGCGCTGGGCGAG
>JAOPZQ010000156.1 GCA_025964075.1 Solirubrobacterales bacterium
GGACACCACGATTTTCAGTCCCGCGCCCAAACCTCTCTAGACAGGGCTCCTGAGTGCAATCCAGGCGGCCGCGAGCACTGAGTTTGGCTTGTTTGCGGGATCTTCGGCCGGCACTCGGTCGCTCGGACGGCCGTGATTTGCGACCAGTTTCGCCGGGATCGGGCCAAAGAACACGCTCCGTGTGTCAAAGACCGCGTGAAGTGTGGGCCAGTGTCGCCGGTTGAAAAGTGGGCCACCCTGCATCGAGGCGTCGCCTCAATGGTCACCGGCCGTGGACACGACCTGCTGTCCCTCGGCCAGGTTCGCCCGGCTGACGATGTCCAGCGTGATCTGCTCGACCTCGCCGACGAGTGGGTGTTCGGCGTCGCGCCGGCGCGCTAGGGCGATGACCGACGGCGCGGCGTCGACGAGTTGAACGTAGGCCAGCTCAGGCCACGGGTAGTAGCGGGAGATGATCGCCGGCGCGGTGTCGATGCCTTCGCCACGCGCGATCAGCCGCAGCCAATCGTCGAGCTTGTCTCCGATGTGGGGGCTGATCGGCGGGCGCCGGCCGAGCTCGTCCAAGAGCAGCCAGTAGTCGCGCCAGGCCTGAGGGACCGACGGCGGCTCGGTGATGAACATCTCCTCGGCCAGATCGTGTGGGGCGAGCCGCTTGCGCTTGGCGAGCCGGTGCCGGCGGGGCAGGACCACGACGCGCGGCTCGCTGATCAGGGGAGTGACGTGGAGCATCGGCTCGTCGAGCGGCAGGTAGACGAAGGCGATGTCGGCGGCATTGCGGTCGAGCACCCCGTCGACGATGTCGGTGAAGTCGAAAGCGCGCACCTCGACGCGGACGTCCGGATGGCGGCTGGCTAGCCGTGCGAGCAGCGGCGCGAGGATCTCACCAGGCGCAGGGCCGAGCGAGCCGATCGTCAGCCGCCCGGACTCGCCTCGGGCCAGCGCGCGGGCGCGATGCACGGCATCATCGGCCGCGGCCAGGATCTCGCGGCCGTCGGCCAGGAGCGACTCGCCGGCCGGTGTGAGCTCCACGCGTCGCGTGCTCCGGATGAGGAGCTGACCGCCGAGCTCGCGCTCGAGCTGGCGGATCTGGGAGCTCAGCGCCGATTGAGCGAGGCTGAGCCGGGCCGCCGCGCGGGAGAAGTGCAGCTCCTCGGCCACCGCCACGAAATACCGCAGCTGACGTAGCTCCATCGCCACAACTTATCGCGTGACGCGCATAGTCGTGCGCACGTTGCTGTTGTATGACCGCGGTCTCACAGCAGACCATGCGCCGCGTGACCGACGTGAGGAGAGTCCGGGTCGCGGTCGACGGCAACCCTGCGTGGGGTCGTCGCGACGGTGACGAGATCGTTCTGGAAGACGGGCGCCGTCTGCCGCAGGCGGGGGCGACCTACCTCGCGCCAGTGGAGCCATCCAAGATCCTCGCGGTCCACCTGACCTACCGCAGCCGTGTCGAGGAGTACGCCGCCAGGACGCCGCCGGCGCCGTCGTACTTCATGAAGCCGCCGACGACGCTCAACGGGCACCTCGGCGCGGTGAACCGCCCGAGCGGTGCCAAATTCCTCAACTACGAGGGCGAGCTGGCCGTGGTGATCGGCAGGCGGATGAAGGGCGTCGGCATCGACGATGCGCTGTCCTACGTCGCGGGCTACGCGCCCGCCAACGACGTCGGCCTGCACGACTTTCGCCATGCCGACCGCGGCTCGATGCTCCGCGTCAAGGGCCAGGATGGCTTCTTGCCGATCGGCCCCGAGGTCGTCCCCGCGAGCGAGTTCGACCCCACCAACTACACGTTGACAACCACCTTGAACGGCGAGGTCGTCCAGCAGGCGACGGCCGACGACCTGATCTGGGGTGTGGCCTACCAGCTCGCCGACCTCAGCCGGCTGATCACGCTGGAGCCCGGCGACGTCGTCCTGACCGGCACGCCGGCCAACTCACGCCCGATGGAGCCCGGCGACGTCGTCGCCGTCGAGATCAGCGGCCTCGGCCGCGTCGAGAGCACCGTCGTCGACTGGGAGGTCGATCTCTCCGAGGTTGGCGACCAGCTCGAGACCTCCGCCAACACGCTGCACGTCGCGCTGGCCATCCCCGAGGAGGAGGCCGAGCGCATGGTCGAGGGGACCGCCACCGCATGAGGGTCCGCGTCGACATGAACCTCTGCCAGAGTCACGGCGAGTGCGTCTTCCCGGCGCCCGACGTGTTCGAGCTCGCCGACGACGACGTCCTGATCTGGAAAGAGGACGTCGCCGAGTCGCGCCGCGCCGACGTCGAGGCCGCCGTCAACGCCTGCCCGATGATGGCCATCCGCATCGAGGGCTAGCCGATGCACCGCGTCGTCGTCATCGGTGCCTCGCTCGCGGGGCTGCGCGCGGCCCAGGCCGTGCGGTCGGTAGGCCACGACGGGGCGCTCGTCGTTGTCGGCGACGAAGCCCATCTGCCCTACACGCGCCCGCCGCTGTCCAAGCAGCTGCTGGCCGGGGAGCAGACCCACCACGACTGCGCGTTCCCGGCGGTCGACACGCTGGACGCCGACTGGCGTCTCGGCGCCGCGGCGACCGGCCTGGACCGCGCGAGCAAGACCGTGACCTTGGCTGACGGCCAGTCGCTGACGTACGACCGCCTGATCATCGCGACCGGCTGCCGGGCACGCACGTGGCCGGACGCACCGGGCGGCGTCCACACACTGCGGGGGATCGACGACGCGCTCGCGCTGAGGGCGGCCCTTGACGCGCAGCCGCAGCGGATCGCGATCGTCGGCGCCGGATTCGTCGGCTGCGAGGTCGCGGCCACCGCGCGCAAGGCCGGCGTGGCTGTCACGCTGATCGACGTTGAGGCCCAGCCGCTCGTGCCGCTCGGCGCGGAGCTCGGCGCGCGCTGCGCCGCGCTGCACCGCGAGCACGGGGTGGACCTCCGGCTGGGCGCCGGCGTCGCCACACTGAGAAAGGGCGGTGTGGACCTGACCGACGGCACGCGTGTGGACGCGGAGGTCGTGCTCGCGGCGGTCGGCGCGCTGCCCAACACGGAGTGGCTGGCGGGCAGTGGGCTCGCCCTCGACGCGCGCGGCGGTCTGCTGTGCGACGCCACGCTGACCTCGGTCACCGACGACGATGTCCTGGCCGCGGGGGACGTCGTGTCCTGGCCACACCCGCTCGCCGGCGGCGACGCCGTCCGCGTCGAGCACTGGACGACCGCGGCCGAGCACGGCGCGCTGGCGGGCCGCAACGCACTGGCCGACGACGCGAGCGAGCGCGCCGGCCACGTCGCGCCGCCGTACTTCTGGTCTGACCAGTACGACCTCAAGATCCAGGCGGTCGGCTTCCCGGCGCGTGGCGCGACGCTGACAATCGTCGACGAGGACGGGCCACGCCTGGTCGCCGAGGCCCGCGATGCGGCGGGCCGGCTGGTGGGCGCCATCACCTTCAACAACGCCAAGCGGCTGGCGGCTTACCGCCGGCAGCTGGCCACAGAGGCGCTCGGAGCCGCGGCGTGACGCGGTCGGGCCTCGTCCTGCAGCACGGCGACTGGGGCCCGCCGGTGTACTCGCCGACTGGGCCGGCGCACGGCATCGACATCGAGACCCACCACGCCAAGAACGGCGCGCCGCCGCCGGCCCTCAGCGGCCAGGCCTTCGTCGCGTCGATGGGCTCGCCCCACAGCCCGGAGGACTTCGACATCGCCGAGGTCCGCGCCGAGCTGGCTTTCGTGACGAGGCCGCCGCGCGCGAGATCCCGGTGCTCGGCCTCTGCCTCGGCCGCCAGGTGCTGGCCAAGGTGCTCGGCGGCGCGATCGAGCGGGCCCTCCGACGGGAGGTCGGCTGGCACCGCGTCGACACAACAGCGCCCGAGGTCGTTTCCGAGGGCCCGTGGCTGCAGCGGTACTACGACTGCTTCATGCTGCCGCCCGGCGCCGACCAGCTCGCCACGTCGCCCTCCGGCGTCCAAGCCTTCGCGCCGGGACGCCAACTCGGGGTCCCGTTCCACCCCGAGAGCACCCATCGAGATCGTGCGCCAGTGGGCGCAGGTCGATCCCGAGCGCCTGCAGGCGCTCGGGATCGAGGACGGCGCGTCGCTGCTGGAGCAGGGCCGCCGCCACGCGGACGTCGCCGTCGCCGCGGCCTTTGACCTGTTCGACGCCTTCTGGCGGCGGGCGGGCACGTGAGGGAGGAGACCCCTGATGCAGACCAACGCCATCCCGGTGACGCACCACAACGGCCCCACCGCCGAGGAGCACGGGCGGGACGCGGTGCCGACCACGTCGGTGCGGGTGCTGTACGCCGACCTGCACGGCGTGGCGCGCGGCAAGGACGTGCCAATCGGCGAGTTCGATCACGCGATCGAGAACGGCCTGTGCTTCTGCTCGGCGGTGATGGGGACCGACCTGCGCCACACGCCCGTGCGCGGCGGCGACGAGGGCTACCCCGATCTCATCGCCCGACCCGATCTCGACACGATGGCGACGCTGCCGTGGGAGCCGGGCGTGGCGGTCTGCCTCTCCGACCTCGAGCCCGCCGAGGGCGGCGCGCCGATCCCCGACCCACGCGGGGCGGTCAGGTCCGCCGTCGCGAGCCTGCGCGATCTCGGCCTCGATCCGATCGTCGGCCCGGAGCTCGAGTTCTTCGTCCTGCGGCGCGACGCGGCCGCACCCCGCGGGATCGCCCGGCGCGTCGACCACCTCAGCATGGTCTACACCGTCGGCCCGCAGGCCGATCCCGACGGCCTCGTGCGCGGGATGACCGAAGGGCTCGCTGAGCTCGGGTTGGAGGTGCTGGCCGTCAACCACGAGTTCATGAACTCGCAGTACGAGATCAACCTGCGCCACGCCGACGCGGTGACGGCCGCCGACCGCGCGTTCCTGCTTAAGACGGCGGTCAAGGACATCGCCGCGCAGAACGGCCTCCTCGCAACCTTCATGGGTAAGCCCTTCAACGACCAGGGCGGCTCCGGCACGCACCTGCACCTGTCGCTCAACCGCGACGAGCGCAACGCCTTCGCCGCGCACGACGGCGCCGATGGAGTGAGCCGGGAGCTGCGCTGGTTTACCGCCGGCGTGCTCGAGCATGCCACGGCGCTGATGGCCTTCCTCAACCCCACTATCAACGCGTACCGCCGGATCCAGCCCGACTCGCTCGCGCCGACGCACGCCAACTGGGGCTGGGACAACCGCTCCACGTTCGTCCGCATCCCGCCCGAGCGCGGCGCCGCGACGCGCCTGGAGATCCGGGTCGGCGACGGCGCGGCCAACCCCTACCTCGCCATCGCCTCAGCGCTGGCCGCCGGCGCCGACGGCATCCGCCGCAAGCTGGACCCGCCCGCGCCCGTCGTCGGCGACGCCTATCGGGCCGATCCCGACGCCGCGGGCGCCCAGCTGCCCGGCGCGCTGGAGGACGCCCTCGACGCGCTCGAGGCCGACGCCGTCCTGCGCGAGGCGCTGGGCGACCAGATCGTCGACACCTTCCTGGCGGTCAAGCGGTTCGAGGTCGAGCGCCACCGGGCGTGGGTCTCGGACTGGGAGATCGACGAGTACGTGCACCACCTCTAGAGCGAGTTGAACGACATGAGCCAAACCCTGAGCCACATCGACCTCTCCGACCACGACGCGTTCATCGAGGCCGTGCCGCATGGTGCGTTCGCGCAGCTGCGTCGCGAGGGTCCCGTGCACTGGAACCCTGAGCCCGACGGCGGAACCGGGTTCTGGGCGGTGACGCGGTACGAGGACATCCGGCACGTGCACCGCAACGTGCAGATCTTCTCCTCCGAGATCGGTGGCACATCGCTGGAGGACTTGGAGGCTGAGCACATCGCGGCGCGCAAGTCCATGATCGACATGGATCCCCCGCGCCACGACGAGTTGCGCGGGCTGATCGCGCGGCGCTTCACGCCCCGCGCGGTGGGCGTATGGGAGGAGCAGGTCCGGACGGTCACCCGGGAGGTGCTCGACCTGGCGCTGCAGGAGGAGGAGTTCGACTTCGTCCGCGAGATCTCCTCGGAGATCCCGATGCAGGTGTTCGCCGAGATCCTCGGCGTCCCACAGGACGAGCGGCGCGTGATCATCGAGATCGGCGATCGGCTGCTGGGCAACCAGGACCCGGAGTACAAGGTCGCCGACGACGACGCGCATCGGCACCTGCCGTTCTCCAGTCCCGCCGCCCTGGAGATGTTCGAGTTCGGCCGCCGCCTGGCCGCCGCCCGGCGCAAGGAGCCCAAGGACGACATCATCACCCAGCTGGCGTTCGAGCCCCTGACCCAGCAGGAGTTCGACGTGTACTTCATCCTGCTGGCCACCGCGGGCAACGAGACCACCCGGCACACGATCACCCACGGCCTGCTCGCACTGCTCGAGCATCCGGAGGAGCTCGAGAAGCTCCGGCACGCCGGCGACGACGCTGCCCTGCGGAAGTCCGCCGCCGAGGAGATGCTGCGCTGGGCGACGCCGGTGCACCACTTCCGGCGCACCGCCGCCGTCGACACCGAGCTGGCGGAAACGCAGATCAAGGCGGGCGACAAGGTCACGACCTGGTTCGTCTCGGGCAACCGCGACGAGACGGTCTTCGAGGACCCCGACCGCTTCGACATCATGCGTTCGCCCAACCCGCATATGGCCTTCGGGCCTGGCGGCATCCACCACTGCATGGGCGCGCACCTGGCCAAGATGGAGATCCGCATCGCGTTCGAAGAGCTGCTCGCCCGCGTCGACCGCATCGAGCTGACCGGGCCGCCCGAGCGCCTGCGGTCCAACTTCTTCAACGGCGTCAAGCGCCTTCCGGTGCGGGTGACGGCATGATCGCGCTCCATCGACTCGACCAGGTCGCGCTGCACGTCGCGGATCTCGACGAGGCCGCGACCCGCTGGTCACTGCAGTTCGGCCTGACCGAGCGGGCGCGCGACGCGCAGAGCGTGACGCTGTCCTGCGACGACGAGCCGCGCGCGCTGGTGCTGCTCGCCGCCACAGAGGACGCGGAGCCCGGCTTCGCCCGCGTCGGCTGGGAGCTCGCGCGCGGCTGCTCGCTCGACGACGCCGCGGCGCATTTCGATGGACTCGGCGTCTCGTACTCGCGCGCGACTAAACACATCGAGCTCTCGGATCTCGAGGGCAACGCTCTGCATGTGCTCCCCTATCGGCCGCGTGCGTCGCGCCTGGTGCCGCACGCCCGGCCCGCCGGCACCCTGCCGGTCGGGCACCCGCGCAAGCTCGGGCATGTCAACTTCCTCACGGCTCGCGTCCAGGAGCAGAAGGACTTCTACGTGGAGGTCCTCGGGATGCGGCTCACCGACTGGCTCGGCGGCGCCGCCGTCTGGCTGCACGTCAACCCCGAGCACCACGTCATGGCGCTGGTCGACAAGGGCTACGCCCACTTCCACCACTTCGCGTTCGACACGGTGGACATCGGCCAGATGCGCGACGCGCTGGACCACCTCGGCCGCCACGGCCGCTGGCTGGGCTGGGGGCCGACGCGCCACGGCGTCGGCGGAAACATCGCGTCCTACGTGCGCATCGTCGAGGAGGCGTGCTTCGTCGAGCTGTACTGCGACATGGAGCAGCTCGCCGCGGATCACGAGCCGCGCGAGTGGCCCGACGACCGCTACTCGTCCAACACCTGGGGGCCGCTGCCGCCCCGCTCCTACTTCCGCTTCGACGAGCGGGCCGTCGCCTCTGAGCGCGAGAGCCTCGAGATGCAGGGCGTGCCGCTCGAGGACCCCATCTCGGCATGACCACCGGAGAGCTGATGAGCACCCTGCAGGGCTACACCGTCCCGCGCACGCCGGCCGGCCGCGCGAGCCTGGTCCCGCCGCCGCCGTGGCACTACGTCGGGGACTTCCTTGTCGTCGACTTCCACGCCGATCCCGAGATCGCCGCGTCGCTGCTCCCCGAGGGCCTAGAGCCGCACCCGGACGCGGGCCGCTGCGCCGCGGTCTTCGCCGACTGGCAGTCGCTCTCCGAGGGCGGCGACGAGCTCCTGGACCCCGCGCGCTCGCACTACAAGGAGTTCTACCTGGTGGTCAATGCGCTGCTCGACGGCAAGGAGGTCACGACCTGCCCGTTCATCTGGGTCGACCAGGACTTCGCGATGGCCCGCGGGTGGATCCAGGGCTTCCCCAAGAAGCTCGGCGAGGTGTGGATGACCAGGACCTACAACCTGGTCACGCCCGCCGCGCCGGCGATCGCGTCCGGATCGCGGTTCGGGGCGACGTGCAGCGCGCGCGGCCGCCAGATCGCGCAGGCGCGCGTGACGTTGGACGGACTGAGCGCGAA
>JAOPZQ010000170.1 GCA_025964075.1 Solirubrobacterales bacterium
GGGGTCGTGACGATGCGGCCGTCGGACGTGCCGACCTACGTCGAGGCCGGCGCGGCCGACCTGGGGATCGTCGGCAAGGACGTCCTCATGGAGCAGGACGACCGCGACGTCTACGAGCTGCTCGACCTCGGCTTCGGCGAGTGCACGATGGTGCTGGCGAGCGTCGCCGGCGAGGATCCCGCCGCCGAGGCGCTCCGCCGGCTCGGGGTCATGCGGGTCGCCACGAAGTACCCGCGTCTGGCCGCACGCCACTTCGAGCGCACGGGCCGCCAGGCGGAGATCGTCGAGGTCAAGGGTTCGGTCGAGCTGGCGCCGCTGACGGGGCTCGTGGACGCGATCGTCGATCTCACCGCCACGGGGACGACCCTGCGCGAGAACGGCCTGGTGATCCGCGAGGAGATCGCCTTGTGCACGGCGCGCCTGATCGCCAACCCCGTGGCGCACAAGCTGCGCGCGACCGCCATCGACGCGGTCCTGGAGCGCCTCCGTGCGGGTTAGCTGGCCCGAGCCGGATGCGGCCGACGTCCGCGGCGAGGTCCCGGGCGGCGAGCAGGTGAGCGCGCCCGTGGCGGAGATCCTCGCCGCCGTGCGCTCCGGCGGCGATGCCCAGGTTCGCGAGTACACGCGGCGCTTCGACACCGGCGGCCGCGCTGAGCCGCGGACCCTGCGGGTGGGCGCCGAGGAGCTCGCCGGCGCGCTGGCGGGACTCGATCCCGCCGTCCGCGCCGGCCTCGAGGTCGCCGCCGAGAACGTCCGCCTGGTGGCCGAGGCCGCCCTGCGCGAGCCGCGCCAGGTCAAGCTCCCCCAGGGGCACACGGTCCTGCTTCGCGAGGAGCCGGTCGCCCGGGCCGCGGTGTACGTGCCCGGAGGCCGGGCGCCCTACCCCAGCACGGTGGTCATGGGCGTCGTCACCGCGCGCGCCGCCGGCGTGTCCGAGGTTGCCCTGTGCGCGCCGCCCGGCCCCGACGGCGAACTGCACCCGGCGATCGCCGCCGCCGCCGCGCTCGCGGGCGCCGACGAGGTCTACCGGATGGGCGGCGCCCAGGCGATCGCCGCGCTCGCGTTCGGCACCGAGACCGTGCCGGCGGTCGACGTGATCGTCGGCCCCGGCAACCTCTACGTGCAGGAGGCCAAGCGCCAGGTGTCGGGCGTCGTCGGGATCGACGGCTTCGCGGGGCCGAGCGACCTCGTGGTCCTCGCCGGCGCGGGCGCCGATCCCGACCTCGTGGCGGCCGACCTCGCCGCCCAGGCCGAGCACGGCGAGGGCTCGGCGGTGCTCGCGGTCTCGCCCGACCGCGATCTCCTCGCCCGGGTCGAGGAGGTCCTCGCCGCCCTCGACACGCCGGCGCAGGCGTTCCTCGTCGCCGTGGAGAGCGTCGAGGAGGGCCTGGCGTTCGCGGAGGCCTACGCGCCCGAGCACCTCGAGCTCGTGGGGGAGGGCGCCGAGGCGCTCGCGCCGCAGGTGCGCCGCGCCGGCTGCCTGTTCGTGGGCGCGGAGGGCGCGACCGCCTTCGGCGACTACGTCGCCGGTTCGAACCACGTGCTGCCCACGGGCGGCTCCGCGCGGTTCGCCTCGGGTCTCGGCCCGGGACACTTCCGCCGGCGCCTCAGCGAGGTGAGGATCGGCGGCGCGGCCGCGGAGCTCGCCGCGGCGGGAGCCCCGATCGCCCGCGCCGAGGGCTTCGAGCGCCACGCCGCGTCGATGGAGGCGCGCGTTCGGGAGAATCCCCGCCCATGAGCCAGCGCACAGCGACCATCGACCGCGGGACGAACGAGACGACGGTCTCCCTGACGCTCTCCCTCGACGGCACGGGCGCGGGCGAGCGCACGACCGGCGTCGGCTTCCTCGACCACATGCTCGACCTCGTCGCGCGCCACGGCCGCCTCGACCTGACGGTCGCGGCGCAGGGCGACCTCGAGACCGGCGCCCACCACACGGTCGAGGACGTTGGCATCTGCTTCGGCCAGGCGCTCGACCGGGCGTTGGCCGACCGGGCCGGCATCGGCCGCTACGGGCACGCGGTGATCCCGATGGACGAGGCGCGCGCCGCGGCGGCGATCGACGTCTCCGGGCGCCCGTTCGTCGCCTGGGAGGCGCCGGGCCTCCCGCACGGGGCGATCGGGAACTTCGACCACGAGCTCGCCGAGGAGTTCTTCCGCGGCGTCGCCATCGGCGCGCGGCTCACGCTGCACATCACGATCGAGACGGGTACGAACGCCCATCACATGCTCGAGGCGGCGTTCAAGGCGTTCGCGCGGGCGCTGCGCGCGGCGGTGACGATCGACCCGACCGAGCGGGGCGTGCCGAGCACGAAGGGTACGTTGACCGCATGACTCCGCGAATCGCCGTCGTCGACTACGGGATGGGAAACCGCCGGTCGGTCGAGAAGGCGCTCGAGCACGTGGGCGCGCGGGCCGAGATCACGCGCGACCACGACGCCCTGCGCGCCGCGGACGGCCTCGTGCTCCCCGGCGTCGGCGCGTTCCCGCGGGCCATGCGGAACCTCGGTGCGCTCGGCCTCGGCGACGTCATCCGCGAGCGCGCCGCCGCCGGCGTGCCGCTGCTCGGCGTATGCCTCGGGATGCAGCTCCTGTTCGACGAGTCCGTCGAGCTCGGCGGCGCGGCCGGCCTCGGGCTGCTCCCCGGCCGGGTGACCGCGCTCGAGGCCGATGGGGGCCGACTCCCGCACATCGGCTGGAACCTCGTCTCCTTCGCGCGAAAGACGCCGCTCAACGCCGAGCTGCCCGGCGCGGTCGCCTTCTACCACGTGCACTCGTTCGCCTGCCGGCCCGCGGACGACGCGGACGTCCTGGCCACCGCCGATTACGGCGAGCGCTTCGTGACCGCCGTCGCGCGGCCGCCGCTCTTCGGCGTCCAGTTCCATCCCGAGAAGTCCTCGGTGCACGGGCTGGCGATGCTCGGCGCGTTCGCCCGACTGTGCGCGGGTGTGCCTGCGTGATCCTCTACCCGGCGATCGACATCCGCGACGGGAAGGCCGTCCGCCTGCGCCAGGGCGACTTCGCGGACGAGACCGTCTACGACGCCGATCCGCTCGACGCGGCCAAGCGGTGGGTCGACCAGGGCGCCCGCTACCTGCACGTGATCGACCTCGACGGGGCGCGGGCCGGGAAGCCGGCGAACCTCCACCACGTCGAGCGCATCGCCCGGGAGGCCGGCGTCCCGATCCAGGTCGGCGGCGGCCTGCGCACGCTCCCCGACGTCCGCGACGCGCTGCGCGCCGGCGCCACCCGCGTGATCCTCGGCACGGCCGCGTATACGGACATCGACTTCCTCGACGACGTCCTCCACGCGTTCGAGAACCGCGTGCTCGTCTCGGTCGACGTGCGCGACGGCCGCCTGGCGGCGGCCGGCTGGACCGAGCAGACCCAGATGCTCGCGGACTCGGTGATCCTGCGCCTGCAGCAGCGCGGCGTGCGCGCGTTCGTGTACTCGAACATCGAGCGCGACGGGATGCTGGAGGGACCGGACCTCGACGAGGCGCGGCACGTCGCCGAGACCGTGCGCGGCCGGTTCATCTATTCGGGCGGGATCGGGTCGCTCGAGCACCTGGAGGCGCTCGTCGCCCTGCGCCAGGTGAACCTCACCGGCGTCATCGTCGGGAAGGCCCTGTACGAAGGCCGGTTCACCGTCGCCGAGGCTCAGGCCGTGGTCGATCGGGCCTAGGCGAGGATGGACAGGCGGCCACCGACTGGGCGCTCATGCGGCTCGGGGCCGAGCGGATCGACCTGAGCAAGTACCGCAGCGGCATCGGCCTGCTGCTCGCCTCCGATTCCCCGGAGAAGCTGGAGCAGGCCCGCCGGCTCTTCGTCCGTCGCGGTTAGTTCGTCCCGCCGCCGCCCACGGCCGGGCCGTTGCCGCCGGACTTCTTCTTCGCCGCCTTCTTCTTGGCCTTGGCGGCGATCGTCAGGCCCGCCGTGTCGTTGGCCGTCTGCCCGACGCCGAGCGCGGTGAGCTTCACCGTGTAGCGGCCGCCGGTCTTGGGCAGGTGCGCGATCTTGACGGTGTTGCGCCCCGCCTTGGCGACGGCCTGCATCCGCAGCACGAGCTTGCTGCCCTTCCTGAGCTCGACCGTGACGACGGCGGGCAGGGTGGTGGCGAAGGGGATGCTCAGGCTGCCGCCGGCCTTGGCTCGGAAGCTCGCGGCACCGATCGCGACGGCCAGCGAGGAGCCGGCCGCACCGGCCGGGCCCGTCGCACCGGCCGGACCGATGGCGCCGGCCGGACCGATGGCGCCGGCCGGACCGGCGGGCCCGGTTGGTCCACCGGGACCCGCGGGGCCGGCAGGGCCCTGCGGGAGGGCGCCGCCCGTCCCGCCCAGGCTGACCGACAGCGTCGGGTTCGCGGGGTCGTCCGTGGCGATCTGCAGCGTCGCGTTGCGCGCGCCGGTCGCCTGCGGGGAGAAGTACACCGGGAGCTGGCAGCTGCCGCCGGGCGCGACCGGTTGCGTGCACCCGCTCGCGAGGAGGTAGTCCCCGGCGGCGGCGCCGGTCGCGGTCACGTTCACCACATGGAGGTCCCCCGTCGCCGCCGGGGCGTTGGACACGGTCACGCTCACCGGCCCGCTCAGGGTGCCCTTGGGCTGCGTGCCGGGGAACGTGATCGAGGCCGGGCTGCGGCTCGCGGCCGGAACGAGCGGGGTGATCTGGATCGTCGGTTGCGTGGTGACCGGGACCACAGTGGACACCGTGACGTCGATGGCCGCGGACGTGACCCAGGTCGAGCCGCCGCCCCCGCCGCCACCGCCACCGCAGTCGGCGGTCGGGTCGTCCCCCGCGCCGCCTCCGCCGCCGTACCAGCCGCCGCCTCCTCCTCCGCCACCGTGGGCCGAGGTCCCGCTGCCGCCGGCCGCTCCGCCGGTGCCGAAGGTCCCCGGAGTCCCGGCGAAGCCGACGTGGCCACTGCAGTTCGTGGCCGTGCCGGCGTACCCACCGGAGCCCGACCCACCGGGGCCACCACCGGCCGCGCCTAATAATTCGCCGAGCCACGAGGGCGTTCCGGCGCTCTCGGCGTCGCCGCCCTCGGCGCCTTCGACCGGCGGCTTGTGACCCGAGCCCCCGCCTGCGCCCGCGACGATCA
>JAOPZQ010000174.1 GCA_025964075.1 Solirubrobacterales bacterium
CCCGGCGAGCCGGGGATGCGGGCGATCGCATTGCGCGAGGCCTGGAGCTTCGTCAGGCGCGCGCTCGCCGTCGAGCTCTTGATCGCGACCGTGCCGGGGCCCGATCTGCGCACCGCCACGAGCGCCACTCCGACCGCCAACACGACAAGGATCGAGAGGATCGCGATCATCGGACGGAAGCGCATGAGACCATGCTCCTCGCCGTCGGTGAGGAGCGCTGGTGGGCCGGATTGCCGTTTCGTTACGAGATCCGGACCCCGCCTGCGGCCGCGTCCTCGGCGGCGAAGGCGAGGAGGCGCCGACCCTCGGCGGCGACGGCGTTCGCGGCCCGCTTCGAGAGGGTCGCGAGCGGGTCGACGACCAGCGTCGCCGCGGAGCCGTCGCGGACGATGCGCCAGGTTCCGGTGACGAAGCCGTCGACGAGCAACGTGCCCGAGCTCGCCCCGTTGCCGGGCGGCAGCGGCACCTGCCAGCCCGCGGGCATGACCCGCGAGCGGTCGGCGTGCGAGAGCAGCAGGTTGTCGTACTCGGGCAGGAACCGGGGCGGAGCGGGCGTGTCGGGGGCGGGCCGCGGCGCGTCCGGGAGGTCGAAGAGCTCGGCGCCGTCCTCGGTCCGGAACGTGCGCAGGCGGGGACGCAGCCGGTCCACGACCTCGCGCAGGCGCGTGAGTCCCGACCACTTCTGCGCATCCATGACGGTGGCCGGCCCGAACGCTCCGAGGTAGCGCAGGACGATCTCGTCCATCGAGGTCGTCGCGTCGGGCCGCTCGCCGAGCCACGCGTCGGTCGTCGTCACCCGGGCCGGGCCGGTCGCGCCCCAGATCCCGCGCGGCGGCACCTGGACGACGCCCACGAGGTAGCTGATCGCGTAGGCGAGCGAAGCCTCGTCGCGGCCCGGCCACCGCTCGGCGAGGAGGCGGCCGAGCTCGGCCCGCGTGCGCGGGCGCTCCTCGAGCAGGGCGCGCCCCGCGGCCAACAGCTCGGGCTCCTCGATGCCTTCGAGGTTCCGCGCGAAGGCCGAGGAGGCGAAGCCGGCGGCGAGGACGGGCTGCACCGTCGGCCGGAGCGCGCCGGCGTCACGGGCGCTCACGAGGTGGACGGTCCCTCGCATGAGCCAGGTCCGCACCGCCTCCCGGCGCTCGATCATGCCGGCGAGCTCGCCGGCTTGGAAGCCCTCCAGCCGCGTCCAAAGGCCGACGTAGGGGGCGAGGGGCGCCTGGCCCTGCATCCCGACCAGGCGCTCGAGCGCCTCGCCGGCTGTCACCGTCCAGCGCTCGAGCAGGCCCTGGCGCGCCAGGACGGCTCGGCCCAGCGCGCGCGGCGAGAGGATCTCAGCGGAGGCCACGGAAGGTGGACTGGAGGTGCACGTAAGCCATCTCGTCGTCCTCGGAGCATATCGGAACGGAATAATTTGTTCCGGCTATACTGACGATCGTGTCCCCCTCCTCCACCCCGGCCCCGCTCAGCGGGCGGCGTGCGCAGGCAGCGCGTAACGACGAGCTGATCCTCCAAGCCGCGCGGCGGGTCTTCATCGCCGATCCGGGCGCGCCGATCTCGGCCGTCGCCAAGGAGGCCGGGGTGGGCATCAGCGCGCTCTACAACCGTTACGAGAGCAAGGAGGACCTGCTCCGGCGCCTGTGCGGCGAGGGCCTCCACCGCTTCATCGCCGAGGTCGAGGCCGCCCTCGCCGACGAGCGCGAGCCCTGGACGGCCTTCTCCGAGTTCATGCGCCGGGCGGTCGAGGCCGACACGAACTCGCTGACGCTCGCGCTCGCCGGGACGTTCACGCCGACCGAGGACCTGTACCGCGACGCCGACCGCGCGAACGAGCTTCAGGTGAAGTTCTTCGAGCGCACGAAGGCGGCCGGCGTGATCCGCGACGACGTCGTGGTCCACGATCTCTCGGTGTTCTTCGAGCAGCTCGCGGCGATCCACACCGGCGACGAGGCTCGGACGCGCGAGCTGCGCCAACGGTATCTCGGCCTGATCCTCGACGGGCTGCGCACGCCGTCGCCCACACCCCTCCCGGGCGGCCCGCCGACCTGGGAGGAGATCGCCGCGCGGTGGTCGACATAGCGCTCCGCCGCGTGGCCGCGACGCGCTACGTGGCGGCGCTGCGCGAGGGAGGGTCGCTGCCCGGCCTCGTCGAGGCGGACGACGACGGCCTCTACGTGACGAAGTTTCGCGGCGCGGGCCAGGGCGAGGGCGCCCTGGTCGCCGAGGTCCTCGCGGGCGAGCTGGCGCGGGCGCTCGGCCTCCCGGTGCCCGAGCTCGTCGTCGTCGACGTGGCGCCGGAGCTCGCCCACGCCGAGCCCGACCCGGAGATCAAGGACCTCATCGCCGCGAGCCCGGGCCCGAACCTCGGCATGGACTTCCTGCCGGCAGCGCTGCCGTTCACCCTGCCGGCCGACCCGCCGCTGGATCCGGCGTTCGCTGCCGACGTGGTCTGGTTCGATGCGCTCGTGACGAACGTCGACCGCACGCACCGGAACCCGAACCTGCTCGTCTGGCACGGGCGGACGTGGCTGATCGACCACGGCGCGTCGTTCTTCCGCCAGCACGGCGACCGGCCGCTGGCCGAGACGGCCGGCGAGGACGTGCCGATGCTCGCCGACCACGTGCTCCTGCCCGTCGCCGGGCCGATCGCCGAGGCGGACGCCCGGCTCGCCGACCGCGCGCTCGCCGCGGTCGAGGATGCCGCGGCGCTCGTGCCCGACGTGTGGCTGGGCGCCGATCCGGCGGGGCGCCGCGCC
>JAOPZQ010000020.1 GCA_025964075.1 Solirubrobacterales bacterium
AGAGCCCGAGGGTGACCCCGGAGGCGATGCCGATGCGGCTCGGGAGGTACTCCTGGCCCATCACGACGGTGACGCTGAACGTGGCGACGGTGGTCGCGCCGATGAGGACGAGCAGGGCGGCGGCGCCGACGGGGGAGAGCGCGAGCATGATCGCGACGAGCGGCGCGACGAGGGCCATCGAGACGAGCAGCACGTGGCGGCGGCCGTAGCGGTCGGCCGCGGGGCCGCCGACGAGCGTGCCGGCGGCGCCGCCGAGGAGCATCATCGTGAGCACGGCGCCGGCCGCGCCCTTGCTCGCGTGGAGGTCATGGACGAAGTAGAGCGGCACGAACGTCATCAGCCCGAAGTAGAGGACGGAGCGGGCGGCGACGACGGCGGCGAGCCGCGCGAACGGGCCCCAGGCGTCCGGGGTGGACGCCTCGGGGCCCGTGCGCGCAGCGGCCGGGGTGGGCCGGAAAGACACGAGATGGGGGAGCTGGCTCGCCACGACGAGCGCCATCGCGCCGGGCACGAGCGCGACCAGCGGCGTGCCGTGGAGGCCGAGGATGAGCACGAGCGGGGTCACGACGGCCGGCCCGAGCGCGAAGCCGAGGTTGCCGCCGACCGAGAAGAAGCTCATCCCCGTGGCGCGGCGGGCGCCCGAGACGTAGTTGGCGAAGCGCGACGCCTCGGGGTGGAACGCCGCCACGCCGAGGCCGCTGACGACGATGACCGCGAACGTGAGCGGGTAGCTCGGCATCACGCCGACGAGGCCGATGCCGACTCCGCCGAGCAGCAGCCCGACCGGCATCAGCCACGGCATCGAATGGCGGTCGGACAGGTGGCCGAACAGCGGCTGGATCACCGAGGAGGAGACGGTGGCGGCGAGGACGAGCGCCGACGCGGCGCCGTAGGAGTAGCCGCGGTGCGAGATCAGGAACGGCAGCAGCGCGGGCAGCGCGCCCTGGCAGAGGTCGGCGGTCAGGTGCCCGCCGGAGAGCGTGGCCATCCCTCGCCGATCCATGCGGGCGCGCATCGATCCTATGGTGGCCGCTCCGACTGATAAGTCAAAGACGCATCGGAACTTGATTCAATAACGATCCGCTATGGAGCTCCGCCAGCTCGCGTACTTCGCCGCGGTCGCGCGCCACCGTCATTTCACCCGCGCCGCCGCCGAGCTCCACGTCGCTCAGCCGGCGCTCTCGCAACAGATCAAGCGGCTGGAGGCGGAGCTCGGCCTGGCGCTGCTCGACCGCACGAGCCGCCGCGTGGCGCTGACGCCGGCCGGCGAGATGCTGCTCGAACGGGCCAACCGCGCGCTGGCCGAGGTCGAGGCGGCGCGGGAGGAGCTCGGGCGGCTGCGCGGCCTGGAGACGGGCCGCGTGACGATGGGGGCGATGCAGTCGCTCGGGCCGGTCGACCTCGCCGGGCTGATCGCCGACTTCCACGCGCTCCACCCGCAGATCGAGGTCGTCCTGCGGGAGAGCACGACGGCGTGGATGGTGCGGAGCGTGGCGGCGGACGAGCTCGACCTGGCGTTCATCACGCTGCGCGGGGATCTCGACGCGCGCCTCGCCGGCGCGCGGATCTTCCGCGAGGAGCTCGTGGTGATCGCGGCGCCCGAGTCGCCCTGGGCCCGGCGCCGTCGCGTGCGCCTCGCCGACCTCGAGGGCGAGCCGTTCGTGTTCTTCGCCGCCGGCACGGGCCTGCGCGCGGCCGTCGAGGCCGCCGCGGAGGAGGCCGGCATCGCGCTGCGGGCCGCGTTCGAGACGAACGAGCTCACCCGCGTGCGGGCCCTCGCCGCCCGCGGGCTCGGCGTCTCGATCGTGCCCTCGTCGACCGCCCATGCGCCCGGCCCCGAGGTCGCCGTCCTCTCCCTGCGCCCGCCGCTGATCCGCGACGTCGGCCTCGTGTGGCGCCGCGAGCGGCGGCTGGCACCGGCGCCGGCGGCGTTCCTGGCGTTCGCGCGGGAGCGGCTCAGCGCACGCGAAGCGCGAGCCGGCGTGGGCGCGCTCAGCTCGACGCGGTCGCGGCCGGTCGCGCGCGCACAGGCGCAGAAACGCCTCCCCGCGGCGTAACGCAACCTTTTGGACCGAGTAACGTTGCAGCCGCATGAGACACATACGGGCGTCGCTGATCGGCGCGGTCCTCGCGATGTCGGTGTGGGTCACGCCCGCGATGGCCGCGGACGGCACCATCTCCGGAACGATCACCGAGGCGGGCGGCACGCCGGTGGCGAACGTCCACGTACTCGTCTTCACGGCGCAGGACACCCTCGCCGCGGACCCGCAGGCCGACAGCAGCGGGCACTACTCGATCGGCTTGGGCGCCGGCACGTACCGGGTGTTGTTCAGTCCGTCGTGGCTCACGGGCCTGAGCCAGGAGTACTACGACGACCAGGTGACGTTCGACGCGGCGACGCCGGTCACCGTGACGTCCGGTCACGACACGACCGCGGTCGATGCCGTGCTCAGCCCCGGCGCGTCGATCGCCGGGACGGTGACGAGCGGCGGGGCGCCCGTGGCCGACGCGGTGGTGAACCTGTTCCGAGACGGACTGTTGACGCTGAGCGCAACGACCGGCTCGGACGGCACGTACACGATCGGTGGCTTGACCGCGGGGGCGTACCGGCTGGGGTTCGAGCCCACCGGCAACGCGCTCGGCGAGTACTACGCCGGCGCGGCGAACCTCGCGGATGCGACGCCGATCTCGCTGATCGCAGCGGAGCAGAGGACCGGTGTCGACGTGGTGCTGCCGCAGGGCGGCGAAATCACCGGGACGGTGCGCAACGCCGCCGGCGCGGCGATCCCCGGTGCCCATCTCTGGGTCGGCACCGGCAGCAACGTCCTCGTGCGCGAAGCGGCGACGACCGCGGCCGGCACGTTCGTCGCTCCGGGGCTGCGGACCGGGTCGTATTGGCTGGAGGCCGAGGCGGCCGGTGTCGGCGCGCGGATCGAGGGTGTGCCCGTGACGGCCGGCCAGATCACGAGCGGTGTCGTGATAACGCTGGCGACGAGTCAACCGCCGCCCGTCGCGGCACCGGCCCGACCGAAGCTGTCCCTGCTCGGCGGCAGGACGGTGACGGTGACCGGGAGACACGCGCCGGCGATCACTCTCGCGTGCGCGCCGACCATCCGCTGCGCAGGGAAGGCGACGCTCCGGGCCGCGAGCGCCGCTCGTCCGCACCATGCGCGGAAGACCGTCGTGCTCGGCAGCTCGCCCATCTCGATTGCGGCCGGCGGCCGGCGGACCATCAAGATCGACCTCTCACGCGCGGGGCGGCGTCTGCTCGGCAGCAGCCACCGAACGTGGAGGGCCACGCTGGTCGTCGCGGGGACGGCCGGGGCGACGATCGCCCGGTGGACGGTGCGGCTCAGGACGTAGCGGCGAGCGGGTCGTGAGCGGCTAGATTGCGCGGCCGATGACGCGCATCTTCTCCGGCATCCAGCCCACCGGCCGCAAGCACCTCGGGAACTACCTCGGGGCGATCGTCCACTACGTCGCGGGACAGGACCGCGGCGAGGGCATCTACTGCGTCGTCGACCTCCACGCGACGACCGTCCACTACGAGCCCGCGGGGCTGCGGGAGAGCGTCAACGACACGACCGCGACGCTGCTCGCGGCCGGCCTCGACCCCGAGCGCTGCGTCCTCTTCCGGCAGAGCGACGTGCAGGAGCACACGGAGCTGACGTGGCTGATCTCGAGCGCGACGTCCTACGGCGACCTCACGCGGATGCACCAGTTCAAGGACAAGTCGGGCAAGCAGCGCGACCTCGTCACCGCCGGGCTCTTCTACTACCCGGTGCTGATGGCCGCGGACGTCCTCGCCTACCGGGCGAACGAGGTCCCGGTGGGCGACGACCAGCGCCAGCACGTCGAGCTCATGCGCGACATCGCCGAGCGCTTCAACGCCCGCTTCGGGGAGGTGCTCGTCGTGCCCGAGGGCCGCTACGCCGCGGTCGGCGCGCGGATCATGGACCTGCAGGTGCCGACCGACAAGATGTCGACCACGGGCGGCACGCCCCAGGGCACGGTCCACGTCCTCGACCCGCCGGAGGCGATCGCGAAGAAGTTCCGCAGCGCGGTCACCGACTCGGGGAGCCAGGTCGTGCGCGGGCCCGACAAGCCCGGCATCACGAACCTGATCGACATCCTCGCGGCGGTGCGCGGCGTCGCTCCCGAGGCGGTCGAGGCGGAGTTCGACGGCGGCGGCTACGGCGCGTTCAAGCAGGCCGTCGCCGACGAGGTCGCGGAGTACCTGGCGCCGGTGCGCGAGCGCTACGCCGAGCTCAGCAAGGACCCGGCCGAGGTCGAGCGCCTCCTCCGCGCGGGAGCCGAGAAGGCCCGCGCGATCGCCCAGCCCGTGCTCGCGGACGTCCGCGAGGCCATGGGCGTCGGCCCGCGGCGCTAGTTTCCCGGACATGCGCGCCGCCGACCTCGAGCTCGACCTCGACGTCTTCACCGGTCCGTTCGATCTCCTGCTGACGCTCGTCCTGCGCGAGGAGTTGGACCTGCTCGAGGTCGACCTCGCCGACGTCGTCCTCACGTACCTGGACCACCTCGAGGGCCGCGGCGAGCTCGATCTCGAGGTGACGACCGAGTTCCTCGTCCTGATCGCGGCGCTACTGGAGCTGAAGTCGCGGCTGATGCTGCCGCGGGAGGAGGTCGACTTCGACCTCGAGCTCGAGCCGGGCGAGGCCGCCGAGGAGCTGCTGGCGCGGCTGCTCGAGGCGCATCGCTTCCGCGGCGCGGCGTCGTTCCTGGCCGACCGCCTGGCCGACGAGGAGGGCCATCGGTTCCGCTCGGCCCCGTTGCCGCCGTGGCTGCGCCGCGCGCGCACCGACGAGGCGCCGACCGGCGTCTACGCGCCGGCGCTGCTCGGCGCGGCGCTCGGAGGCCTGCTGCGGATGCCGGCGCCGATCGACCTCCACCACGTCACCGACGTCAAGGTCACGGTGTCCGAGCGCGTCGCCCACCTGCGGGCGCTGCTCCGCCGCGGCAGCTTCGACTTCGACGAGGCGGTCGCGCGTGCCGACCGCACGACGGTCGCGGTGACGCTGTTCGCGCTGCTCGAGCTCTACAAGCGCGGCGAGGCGACGTGGACCCAGGACGAGCCGTTCGCGGCGATCACGGTGCGGGCGTCCGCTTCTGCGGCCTCGGAGGCGGCGCGGGCGTGAACGAGGTCGAGCGCACGCTGGAGGCGCTGCTCTTCCTCTCCGCCGATCCGGTGCCGCTCGACGCGCTCGCCGAGGCGGTGCAGGCGCCGCTCCACGTGACGGCGTCGGCGCTCGAGTCGCTGCGCGAGTCGCTCGACTTCGAGCGCCGCGGGCTCGTCGTCCGCGAGGTGGCGGGCGGCTGGGCGATGTCGAGCCACCCGGACGCGGAGGAGGCCGCGCGGCGGCTGTTGCGCAAGCCCCGTACGCCGCCGCTCACGCCGGCCCAGGCCGAGACGCTCGCCATCGTCGCCTATCTGCAGCCCGTCTCCCGCCCCGAGATCGCCCGGATCCGCGGCGTCAGCGCCGAGTCGGCGGCCGCGACGCTGATCGAGCGCGGCCTGATCGAGGAGGCCGGCCGCTCCCGCTTCGGCGCCGTCCTCTACCGCACGACGGAGCTGTTCCTGCGTCTGTTCGGCCTGAACGAGGTCGGCGACCTGCCCGACGTCGCGGAGTGGGACCCGAGCCCCGAGGTCGAGGCGGCGCTGCGCGATCGCCTGCTGCGGGCGGGCGAGGCGCGGGCAGGGCTGGCGCCGGCTACCGACTCGGCGTGACGAGCCCCTCGACCGCCGCCTTCGCGGTCGCGAAGTCCTGCCCCGTCTCCTCCCGCTGGACCTTGATCGCCCCGATCAGGTTGCCCTGGAGGACGAGCGCCTGAACCGCGGCGCTCAGGCCGCCGGCGGCTTCTCCGCTCGCGGCGAGCCCGACCGGGTCGGGCTGAGCGACCCCGAGATGGCGGTAGAGGTTGTCGACCAGGAGTTGGAGCCGGGCCAGCTGGATGCGCATCTCGCGTTCGGTCGTCATGGGCCGCATGCTAAGCGCCACGGCGGGTAGTCCGTGCCGGAGCGACCAAGGAGCAACGCGAGATGGCAAACCCACTGGACGTGCCCCGGCGGCTCTGGCGCACGGGAAGGACGACGATCGAGACCGGTGTCGAGATAGCCGGGCTGACCGCTGGCGCCGTTCGCGCGCTCGCCGGGACGGTCGCGCGACGCGCGTTCGGCGGCGGCCGCGCTGAGCAGTTGCGGCCGCCATCGGCGCCCGAGGGCG
>JAOPZQ010000176.1 GCA_025964075.1 Solirubrobacterales bacterium
GTGCGGGTGCAGGACGGCAAGACGCTGACCACCGACGGGCCGTTCGTCGAGATCAAGGAGGCCATCGGCGGCTACCTGGTGTTCGAAGCCGACGACCTCGACGCCGCGATCGAGCTGGCGTCGCGCATTCCGGCGGCCAGCATGGGCGGCGCGATCGAGGTGCGCCCGACGGTGGAGTGGTAGCGATCGTCGAGCAGGCCTTCCGCGACCAGTGGGGACGGGTCCTCGCCGCCCTGATCGGCTTCCTCGGCGACTTCGACCTCGCCGAGGAAGCCGCGCAGGAGGCGTTCGCGATCGCCGCGGAGCGCTGGCCCCGCGACGGCCCTCCGGCCAACCCGGGCCACTGGCTGGTGACGACGGCGCGCAACCGGGCGATCGACCGCATCCGCCGCGATCGCACGCTGGCCGCGAAGACCCGCCTGCTCCAGGTGCCCGAGGCAGTGGAGGACACAGTGGACGAGACGACATTCCCCGACGAGCGGCTCGAGCTCATCTTCACCTGCTGTCACCCGGCGCTCGACACCGACGCGCAGGTCGCTCTCACCCTGCGGACGCTCGGCGGCCTGACCACCGGCGAGATCTCTCGCGCGTTCATCGTCCCCGAGCCGACGATGGCGCAGCGGCTGGTGCGGGCCAAGCGCAAGATCAAGGCCGCCGGGATCCCCTTCCGGGTGCCGCCCGACCACCTGCTCCCCGATCGGCTCGTCGCCGTGCTCGCGGTCGTCTACCTGATCTTCAACGAGGGGTATTCCGTCCCGCCCACTCGCGGCGAGCTGGCGGCCGAGGCGATCCGGCTCGGCTCGGCGCTCGCCGCGCTGATGCCGGACGAGCCGGAGGTCCACGGGCTGCTCGCGATGATGCTGCTCCTCGACGCCCGCCGCGCGGCGCGGTTCCGCGATGGCGACCTCGTTCTGCTCGCCGACCAGGACCGCTCGCTCTGGGACGCCGCGCGGATCGCCGAAGGTCGGACGGCGCTCGACCGGGCTCTCGCTCTGCACGGCCGCGGCCCGTACGTCGTGCAGGCGGCGATCGCGTCACTCCATGCCGACGAGCCGCGCGACTGGCCGCAGATCGCCGCCCTCTACGGCGAGCTCGCGCGCCTCACCGGCTCCCCGGTCGTCGAGCTGAGCCGCGCCGTCGCGGTCGCCGAGGAGCAGGGTCCCGAGGCGGCACTCGAGATCGTCGACGGCCTCGACCTCGACGACTACCGCTACCTGCACTCGACGCGGGGCGAGCTCCTGCGCCGCCTCGGTCGCCGCGCCGAGGCCGGCGACGCCTACCGCCGGGCCCTGGCGCTGGTGCACGACGACGCCGAGCGCCGCCTGCTCGAGCGGCGCCTCGCCGAGCTCGGCGCGTAGCGCTGTCGCTTTCACCAGTCGCGGCGGCCCGGGCCGCGCCCGTAGCATCGGACGATGCGCACGGCGATCACCGCGATGCTCGGCATCGAGCATCCGCTGCTGGCGTTCTCGCACAGCGAGCACGTGGTCGTCGCGGTCTCCCGCGCCGGCGGCCTCGGAGTGCTCGGCGCCGCCCAGCTGACCGCGGAGGAGCTCGAGCGCAAGCTCGCATGGCTGGACGCGGAGCTCGGGGAGACCCCGTTCGGCGTCGATCTCCTCCTTCCCGGCTCCTACGAGGCGGCCGGCGAGGGCGGCCTCGAGCGCCGCGAGCTCGTCGCCCAGGTGCCGATGGAGCACCGTCGCTTCGTGGCGGCGCTGCTCGAGGCGTACGGCGTGCCCGAGCTCGAGGAGGGCCACACGTTCGGCGACCACGTCGACGGGCGCGGCGTGCCCGTGACCGGCAACCACACCTACACCGCCAGGGACACCGCGCCGCTGCTCGACGTCTGCCTCGCCTCGAAGATCACGCTCTTCGCCAACGCCCTCGGGGTGGCCCCGCCGGACGTCGTCGACGCCTTCCACGAGCGCGACGTGCTCGTCGCGGGCCTGGCCGGAACGCCGCGGCACGGCGTCAAGCACCGGGAGGGCGGCACCGACATCGTGATCGCGCAGGGCTACGAGGCCGGCGGGCACACCGGCGACATCGGGAGCATGGTCCTGATCCCCGACATGGTCGACGCGGTCGACGGCCTGCCGGTCCTGGCGGCGGGCGGCATCGCCAGCGGACGCCAGATGGCCGCGGCGCTCGTCCTCGGCGCCGCCGGCGTGTGGACGGGCTCGGTGTGGCTCACCACCGAGGAGGCGGAGACGACGTCCGCGGTGCGCGAGAAGTTCGTCCGCGCCCGCACGAGCGACACCGTGCGCTCGCGCTCCTCGACCGGCCGCCCGGCGCGCCAGCTGCGCTCCGCGTGGACCGACGCGTGGGACGCGGGCGACCTCGACCCCCTCGGCATGCCGCTGCAGGGCATCCTCGCCGCCGAGCCGCAGGCGCGGATCTCGCGCGCCGCCGAGGCCGGCGACGGCCGTGCCCGCGAGCTGTTGACGTACTTCGTCGGCCAGGTCGTCGGCCGCCTCGACGCCGTACGGCCGGCCGCCGACGTCGTCGACGAGATCGTCGGCGACTGCGCGGCGATCCTCGGCTCGGACTGGCCCGCGCGCGCTCAGCCCGTGAGCGACCGGTAGGTCACGCCCTCGCGCTGCCCGCTCTCGCCGGCGCGGATGATCGCGTCGCACACCTCCGCGGCGCGATAGCCGTCCTCGAACGTGGCGCCGTGCGGGCCGACGTCGGTGTCGTCGGCCATGGCGGCGAGGAGGTGGTGCAGCTCGTGGACGAACGTGTGCTCCCAGCCGAGCACGTGTCCGTCCGGCCACCAGTGCTCGGCGAACGGATGGTCCGGCGCGGTGACCAGCACGGTGCGGAACCCCTGCGCGCGGCGCCCGGGTTCGCTGCCCGACAGGTTCACCTGCAGCTCGTTGAGGCGCTCGAGGTCGAAGGCGAGGGAGCCCTTCGAGCCGTTGATCTCCCAGGTCAGCGAGTTCTTGCGCCCGGTGGCGAAGCGGGAGGCTTCGATCACGCCGAACGCGCCCGCGTCGAACTGGAGGGTCGCGCCGAACGCGTCGTCGACGTCGACGCTGCCGCCCGGCCGGTCCGGTATGAACGTCCGCGTCTCGCCGAAGACGCTCGCGACCTCGCCCACCAGGTAGCGCGCGAGGTCGATCACGTGCGCCCCGAGATCGCCCAGCGCGCCGGAGCCCGACTGCTCGCGGTCGAGACGCCACGCGCGAGGGAAGGCGGGATCGACGAGCCACTGCTGCAGGTAGCGCCCGCGGAAGTGAAAGATGTCTCCGAGGTCGCCGGCCTCGATCATCTCTCGCGCGAGGCGGACCGCGGGGACGAACCGGTAGTTGAAGGCCGTCATGTGCTTGACGCCGGCGGCGGCCACCCGCCGCCACATCTCGTAGCTCTCGTCCGCGGTGCGCCCGAGCGGCTTCTCGCAGACCACGTGCTTGCCGGCCTCGGCGGCGGCGATCGTCGGCCCCGCGTGGATGCCGTTCGGTCCCGAGTTGTCGAACAGCTGGACGTCCGGATCGGCGGCGAGCTCGTGCCAGTCGACGGCGTAGCGCTCGAAGCCGTACCGCGTCGCGGCGTCCGAGACCGCCTCCTCGGCGCGGCCGCCGATCGACACGAGCCGGGGCACCAGCGGCGGCGGCCATGTCATGTAGGACAGCGTCCGGTAGGCGTGCGCATGCGCCTTGCCCATGAACCCGTAGCCGAGCATCCCAACGCCCACGGACTGAGACTCTCGCGCCATCCCAGGATCTTCCCACCTACGACACGGAGGACTCCATGCCCACCCAGATCGGCTGCCAGTCGGGCAGCTCGTGGAAGCGCCGGAGCTGCGTGACACCCGCGACCGTGCCGGTCCACGCGCCGTATGGCGGCTGCTCGGCGTCGAAGCCGCTCTGCACCAGGGTGAGGCGCGTCTTCCCGTCTGAGCCCTCGAGCTCCCAGGTCTGAACCCCGGGGCGGCCCCAGTCGACGGACACCCGCCGGCCGGGCTCGAGGTCGAGGATCTTCGCGGGGTTGGGGGCGTCGAGGCCGCCCATGGCGAAGCGGCCGCCGACGCGCGGCTCGATCCCGATCGGGTAGCCGAACCAGGCGCTCGCCTCCTCGGAGTCGGTCAACGAGTGGAAGACCGCGTCCGGCGAGGCGTCGATGAGGAGCTCGGCGCGGAGGTCGGACGACGTGAAGTCGCACTTCGGCGTGAGCTCCCGTCCCTCGAGGTGGTCGAAGAGGTTCGCGACGGCGAGCGCCCAGAACGTCTGGGTCACGCCGCGGATGCTGCTGCCGCTCAGCGCCTCCTGGAAGTCGAAGTGGGTCTGCGACACGGAGATGACCGTCGAGGAGGCGGTCTCCTCCTCGAGCGCGATCTCCACGGTGGTGTCCACGCCGTCGAGCGTCCAGAGGAAGCGGAGCGTGTGACCGTCGGCGTCGAGCAGGCGCTGATGGGGCGCGTCGCCCGCGGGCGTGTAACGCCCCCAGAACTCGTAGCGATGCGGCAGGTCGACCTCGGCGTGCTCGGCCAACCAGATCCGCAGCACCGCGGCGTCGGTGACGGCCCGCCGCACCTCGGCGATCGGCGCGGCCGCGCGGGCGCTGACCTTCATCGTCTCACTCATCGCGTTCTCCCTTGGGGTAGCAGGCCAGGGCGATCTTGAAGGCGTCGCCCTCGGCGCCGCCGTAGCGCGTGAACAGGTCCTGCAGGGTGCTCTGGAGGTCGTCCACGAAGCGCTGGCGCTGATCCGCCGGCACGTGGATCTGGCCGGAGACGCCGATCGACGGCAGCTCCGGCGCGGTCCGGTCGAGCGCGCCGATGTCGGCCTGGACCTCTTCGACGAGGTCGAGGAGGTAGCCGAGGCTCAGCTCGCCCTGGGCCTTGCGCAGGCCGATGCGGCCGACCAGGTCAGGCGAGAGCCAGTAGGAGCGGGCGCTCGCCTGGTAGATGCCCTCGTGGATCCCGCGGACCTTCCGCTCGGACACCCGGTCCACGAGCCCCGCACCCACCAGGCGCGTCACGTGGTAGTAGACGCGCTGGGGGCTCTGGTGTTTGTCAACGGTCCCGTTCGGCGCCCCGCAACTCGCGCAGCCGGCGCGCGAGATCGGGCCGCGCCGTGCCCTCCTCCGGCGCGAGCTCGAGCGCGCGGTGGTAGGCGGCGGCCGCCTCGAAGCCCCGACCCGCGCGGCGAAGCAGCTCGGCGCGCGCGGCGTGGAGCAGGTGATGCTCGGCGAGCACGCCCCCGGCGTCGCCCAGGGGCTCGAGCAACGCGAGGCCCGCCTCCGGACCGGCGGCCATGCCGACCGCCGCCGCGCGGTTCAGCTCCACGACCGGTGACGGCGCGAGGCGCGCCAGCATCCCGTACAGCGCGGCGATCTGCGACCAGTCGGTGGCGGCCGCCGTCGGCGCCGTGGCGTGTTCGAGGGCGATGGCGGCCTGGAGCTGATAGGGCCCGACCGGGCC
>JAOPZQ010000193.1 GCA_025964075.1 Solirubrobacterales bacterium
CCAGTGATCGGCGCCGCAGCCTCGACCCTTGAGCGCGACCCGGCCTCTGGACAGATGTCGGGCGCCATTTTCACCCGCCGAGCCGGCGCGGATACCCTCCCGGACCGTGCCGCGTGCGCTCATCACCGGGATCAGCGGCCAGGACGGCTCCTACCTGGCCGAGCAGCTGCTCGGCCGCGGGTACGAGGTCGCCGGCCTGGTGCGGACCGAGGCGTCCGAGAGCCGCAGCAACCTGGCGGGCGTCCTCGACCGCCTGACGCTCGTCGAGGGCGACCTGCTCGAACCGGCGTCGCTGCACGCCGCGCTCGACGCGACCGCTCCCGACGAGCTCTACCACTTGGCGGCGCCGACGTTCGTGCCCGACTCCTGGGACGACCCGACGGCGACCGTCCAGGCGATCGCCGGCGGCACGGCGGCCCTGCTGGCCGCGGTCAAGGCCTCGGCGCCCGCGGCGCGCGTCGTCGTCGCGGCCTCGAGCGAGGTGTTCGGGGACGCGGGCGAGTCTCCCCAGCGCGAGGAGTCGCCGATGCGCCCGCGCACGCCCTACGGCGTGGCGAAGCTCGCGGCGTACGGCCTCGTGCGGGCGATGCGTGCCCGCCACGAGCTGCACCTGTCGAGCGCGATCACCTTCAACCACGAGTCCCCCCGGCGGCCCGAGCACTTCCTGCCGCGCAAGGTCACGCGCGCCGCGGCGGCGATCGCGCTCGGGCTGCAGGACGAGGTCGTGCTCGGGGACCTGGACGCGGTGCGGGACTGGTCGGACGCCCGGGACGTCGTCCGGGGCCTGCAGCTCATGGCCGGGGAGGCTCGACCGGACGACTACGTGCTCGCCTCGGGAGTCGGGCGGACGGTCGGCGAGCTCGTCGAGGTCGCCTTCGCCCACGCGGGCATCGCGCCGGAGGGTCGCGTCCGGGTCGACCCTGCGTTCGTCCGGCCCCCGGAGCCCTGGCCGCAGGTCGGCGACCCCGCGCGCGCCCGCGAGCGCCTGGGGTGGGAGCCGGAGTACAGCTTCGAGCGGACGATCGGCGAGATGGTCGACGCCGACCTGGCGGCGCTGCGGGCGGTAGATGATTGAGTGTCAGCGTTCGTCGGCGGTCGGCCGTCGTCGCGGGGCGAAACGGCCCACGCCTCCCGTGATTTCGGACGGTGGGTTTCTCCCGCCGGATGTCGCGGCATCCGGGCGGAAGTCACCACCTGTCATCGGCTGCTAACGCTTCTTGAGCAGCTCGAGGTCCGACCGCGTCATCAGGCGGATCAGCTCCTCGAACGTCGTCTGCGGCTTCCACCCGAGGTCCCGCTCGGCCTTGCCGTAGTCGCCGATCAGGTGGTCGACCTCGGCGGGGCGGACCAGGCTCTGGTCGGTCTCGACGTACTTCTCCCAGGCGCCGAGACCGGCCTCGTCGAACGCGACCTCGACGCAGTCGCGGACGGAGTTGGCGGTGTTCGTCGCGATCACGTAGTCCTCGGGCGTGTCGCGCTGGAGCATCAGCCACATCGCCTCGACGTAGTCCCTCGCGTAGCCCCAGTCGCGCTCGGCGTCGAGGTTGCCGAGCCGGAGCTTGTCGATCAACCCGTGCTTGATCGCGGCGGCATGCCAGGTGATCTTGCGGGTGACGAACTCCAGCCCGCGACGGGGGCTCTCATGATTGAACAGAATTCCGGAGGAACAAGGCAGGCCGTACGATTCGCGGTAGTTCACGGTGATGAAGTGGCCGTAGGCCTTGGCGACTCCGTAGGGGGAGCGCGGGTAGAACGGCGTGGTCTCGGTCTGGGGGACCTCGCGGACCTTGCCGAACATCTCCGACGACGAGGCCTGGTAGAAGCGCGCCTCGGGGCAGGTCTCCCGCATTGCCTCGAGCATCCGGGTGACGCCGACGCCGGTGAACTCCGCGGTCAGCGTGGGCTGGACCCAGGAGACGGCGACGAAGCTCATCGCCGCGAGGTTGTAGATCTCGTCCGGCTTCGAGGCCCGGAGCGTGTCGACGAGCGAGCGCTGGTCGAGCAGGTCGCCCTGGTGCAGGGTGATCTTGTCGCGGATGTGCTCGATGCGCTCGAACTTCTCCGTCGAGGCGCGGCGCACCATGCCGTGCACCTCGTAGCCCTTCTCGAGGAGGAGCTCGGCGAGATAGGAGCCGTCCTGGCCGGTGATGCCGGTGATGAGCGCGGACTTCGGGGACGCCATAGGGCCGGCAGGCTAGCGAGCGACGCGGTCGCGGTGACGCGCGGCCGGCGCCCCGACCTCGGCGAGCAGCGCATCGAACCGGGCCGCGGTCCCCTCCCACGTCCAACGCTCGCGCACGTCGCGACGGCCGGCCGCGCCGAGGCCCGCGGCGAGCTCGCGGTCGTCGAGGACCCGCGCCAGCGCTCCGGCCATCGCGCCCGGCTCGCGGGGGACGAGCAGCCCGGTCTCGCCGTCGCGGATCGTCTCGCGAAAGCCGCCGTCCGCGACCGCCACCACCGGCGTCTCGCAGGCCATCGACTCGAGCGGCACGAGCCCGAACGGCTCGCGGATCTGCCCGCACGCCACCGCGCCCGCGCGCTGGTAGAGCCCCACGACCTCGGCGAACGGGATCCCCTGGCGGATGTCGATCGCGACGCCGGCGTCCGCTGCGCGCCGGCGCAGGTCGGGCTCCGAGAGACCGCGATCGCCGACGACGACGAGGCGCGGGCGCGGCTCCTCGATGCGCCCGACCGCCTCGACGACGAGCTCGTGACCCTTCAGCGGATGCAGCGCGCCGATCGCGAGCACGTAGCGCTCGCGCTCCCCGTCGCCCGGCACGAAGGCAGTCGCGTCGACCCCGAGGGTGACGACGTCGGCCTCGACGCCGTAGATCCGCCGCAGCGTGTCGCGGGTGAACTCCGAGTGCGTGACGACGCGCGGCGCCGCCCGGATGTAGCGCCGGTCGAGCGCCTTGCGGCGGAGCTCGACCGGGTTGAGGCCCGCGTGCGTCAGCGCGCCGCTCCAGTTCGGGGGCACGGGGACGAGCTCCTTCGGCTCGTAGGCCGAGCGCAGCGGCTCGGGCGCGTAGTAGAGGCTCGAAGTGCGGAGGAACGGCAGGACGTCGGGCGCCTGGGTGAGGCGGCTCGCGAAGCAGAAGACCGCGTCGTGGCCGGCGGCATCGATCTCGGCGGCGAGCAGCCGGCCGGCTTGCGGCGAGCGCCACAGGCGCAGCACCTCGTCGACGGCGCCGCCG
>JAOPZQ010000195.1 GCA_025964075.1 Solirubrobacterales bacterium
GCCCGTCCCGGCGGCCGGCGTCAGGGGCGCGCGCAGGTCGAGCGCGTGGCCGGCGGCGACGATCTCGACGGCGACGATCCGCGCGAGGTTCGCCACGGCGGCGCGGAGCTTGCGCGCCGCGCCCCACCCCATCGACACATGGTCCTCCTGCATGGCGCTCGTCGGCACCGTGTCGACGCTCGCCGGCGTGGCGAGCCGGCGGTTCTCCGCGACCATCGCCGCCTGCGTGTACTGGGCGATCATCAGGCCGGAGTTGACGCCGGGGTCCTCGGTGAGGAACGGCGGGAGGCCGTGAGAGCGGGACGCGTCGAGGAGCCGGTCGGTGCGGCGCTCGGCGATCGCACCGACGTCCGCGACGACGATCGCCAGGAAGTCGCACGCGTGCGCGAGCGGCGCGCCGTGGAAGTTCCCGCAGGACGCGACCCGGCCGTCGGGCATGACCATCGGGTTGTCGATGGCCGCCGCGAGCTCGTGCTCGGCGACGCCATGCGCGTAGGCGACCGCGTCGCGCGCCGCGCCCGTCACCTGCGGCGCGCAGCGCAGCGAGTAGGCGTCCTGCACGCGCGGGTCGCCCTCGCGGTGGCTGGCGACGATCTCGGAGCCGGCGAGCAGCGCGCGGAGGTTCGCGGCGCTCGCCGCCTGACCGGGCTGCGGGCGCAACGCGACGAGGTCCTCGTCGAACGCGCGGTCGGTGCCGAGCAGCGCCTCGACGGACATCGCCGCCGCGACGTCGGCGGCGCGGAGCACGGACTCCAGGTCCGCGAGCGCGAGGACGAGCATCCCGAGGATTCCGTCGGTGCCGTTGATCAGCGCCAGACCCTCCTTGGCCGTCAGCGTCACCGGCTCGAGGCCGGCGCCCGCCAGCGCCTCGGCGGCCGGCCGCACGGCGCCCGCCGCGTCGCGCACCGTCCCCTCTCCGATCAGCGCCAGGGCGCAGTGGGCGAGGGGCGCGAGGTCGCCGCTCGCACCGAGCGAGCCGTGCTCGGGGACGACCGGCGCGATGCCGGCGTTCAGCAGTCCCAGGATCGCCTCGACGACCTCGGGCCGCGCGCCCGAGTAGCCCATCGCCAGGGTCCGCGCCCGCAGCAGCATCATCGCGCGCACGACCTCCGGCTCGACGGGCGGCCCCATGCCGGCGCTATGCGAGCGCACGAGCGCGCGCTGGAGCTCCTCGCGCCGGGTCTCGGGGATCACCACCGTGGCGAGCGAGCCGAACCCGGTCGACACGCCGTAGACCGCCCGATCGGACGCCGCGAGCTCCGCGACGATCCGCGCGCTGGCCAGCATCGTCGCTCGGGCGTCCCCGGTCAGCTCCACGCGTGCGCCCCCGCGCGCGACGGCGATCACGTCGGCCGCGGTCACGCCGCGACCTCTCAGCTCGACCGTCGTCATCGCCCGCACGATAGTGCGGGGCCGATCAAGCCCGCGCGAGCTTCTTGTACGTCAGGCGGTGCGGCCGGTCGGCCGCGTCGCCGAGGCGCTCGTGGCGCCAGGACTCGTAGGCCTCGAAGTTGCCCTCGAACCACTCGACGTGTGAGTCGCCCTCGAACGCGAGCACGTGGGTGGCGACGCGGTCGAGGAACCACCGATCGTGGGAGATCACGACGGCGCAGCCCGGGAAGGCGAGCAGCGCCTCCTCGAGCGCGCGCAGCGTGTCGACGTCGAGGTCGTTCGTGGGCTCGTCGAGCAGGAGGACGTTGCCGCCGGTGCGCAGGAGCTTCGCCAGGTGCGCGCGATTGCGCTCGCCGCCGGAGAGCTTGCCCACCTTCTTCTGCTGGTCGGTGCCCTTGAAGTTGAACCCGGAGACGTAGGCGCGGGAGTTCAGGCGCCGGTCCCCGACCTCGATCGTGTCGGCGCCGCCCGAGATCTCCTCCCACACGGTCTTCTCGGGGTCGAGCGCGTCGCGGGACTGGTCGACGTAGGCGAGCTCGACGGTGTCGCCGACGCGCAGCGCGCCGCCGTCGGCCTGCTCCTGGCCGGTGATCATGCGGAAGAGCGTCGTCTTGCCGGCGCCGTTGGCGCCGATCACGCCGACGATGCCGGCGCGGGGGAGGGAGAACGAGAGATCCTCGATCAAGAGCCGGTCGCCGAAGCCCTTGCGCACGTGCTCGGCCTCGATCACCGTGTCGCCCAGCCGCGGGCCGGGCGGGATGTGAATCTGCACCTCGTCGAGCTTCGCGTTGCGCTCCTCGGCGAGCAGCTTCTCGTAGGCGTTCAGACGCGCCTTGGGCTTGTTGCGCCGCGCGCTCGCGTTCATGCGCACCCACTCGAGCTCCTGCTCGATCGTCTTGCGCCGCGCGCGGTCCTTCTTCTCCTCGGTGGCGAGCCGCGCCTGCTTCTGCTCGAGCCAGCCCGAGTAGTTGCCCTTGTAGGGGATGCCGCGCGCGCGGTCGAGCTCGAGGATCCACTGGGCGACGTTGTCGAGGAAGTACCGGTCGTGGGTGACGGCGACGATCGCGCCCTTGTAGGACTGGAGATGCTGCTCCAGCCACGCGACCGACTCGGCGTCGAGGTGGTTGGTCGGCTCGTCGAGCAGGAGGAGGTCGGGCTGGCGCAGCAGCAGGCGGCAGAGCGCGACCCGGCGGCGCTCGCCGCCCGACAGCGTCGTGACGTCGGCGTCGGACGGCGGGAGCCGGAGGGCGTCCATCGCCTGGTCGAGCATCGAGTCGAGGTTCCAGCCGTCGACGGCGTCGATCTGCTCCTGCACGCGCGAGAACTCGTCCGCCGTCTCGTCCGAGTAGTTCATCGAGAGCTCGTTGAAGCGATCGAGGAGCTGGCGGATCTCCTGCACGCCCTCCTCGACGTTCCCGCGCACGTCCTTGGCCTCGTCGAGCGCGGGCTCCTGCTCGAGCAGGCCGACCGTCGCGCCGGCGCCGAGCTGCGCTTCGCCGGTGTGGTCCGCGTCCAGACCGGCCATGATCCGGAGGAGCGTCGACTTGCCGGAGCCGTTGTAGCCGAGCACCCCGATCTTGGCGCCGTGGAAGAACGCGAGCGTGATGTTGTCGAGCGCGGTGCGGTCGGGCGGGTACACGCGCGAGACGCGCTGCATGGTGAAGACGTATTCGCCGGCCATCCGACGGGCCAGGATAGCCGTGCGGAGCGGGCGATCGAGCGCTAACGTTGATTCCGATGGCGAACGTGCTGGACATCGAGCAGTCGGTGTTGCTCCTCGAGCTGGAGCCGCCGTTCGACAAGCGCGCGGTGCAGCTCGCCCGCCGCCGCATGGCGAAGCAATGGCACCCGGACATCGCCCCGCCGGGCCGCCGCCACGAGCACGAGCGTCACCTCCAGGCCATCAACGAGGCCGCGGACGAGCTCGAGCGTCTCGCGGAGACCTCGCGCGGCGGCAAGATCTCCCGCAACGCGGTCAAGGTCTCGGCCGCCGCCGCGCGCAAGGCGCGGGCGGAGGCGGGCCGGCGCGCCTACGAGGAGGAGCAGCGCGCCAAGCAGAGCGCCGAGGAGCGGGCCAAGCACGACCCGTTCGGCTCCCGCGTCCCCGATCACTCCGTCGTCCATCGCTACGCCCGCTGCCTCTCCTACCCGGAGTGGGGCGTCGGCAGCGTCACCGGCATCTACTTCTCCGGCGACGGCGACGACGTCCAGCAGTGGGCGAGGATCAAGTTCCAGGTCGGCGTGCGGACCGTCCCCGCCGGCTCGCTGCAGTTCGTCGACTTCTCGAAGCCCGACGAGGCCGCGGACCGCGTGCAGCGCTTCATGACCGCCGCGCAGCACGCGCTGCTCGAGGGCGACCCCGCGCTCGCCGCCCGACGCCTCCTCTACGCGCGCAACGCCGATCCGATCAATCCCGCCGTGCTGAAGCTCCTGACGGCCGCGTTCTGGCAGAGCG
>JAOPZQ010000210.1 GCA_025964075.1 Solirubrobacterales bacterium
AGCGCGGCGACGACGACCGCGGGCACGACGACGACCACGGCCGCGGCCACGACGACGGCGCCGCCCGCGACGCCCTCGAGCTCCACCACCGCGGCGAGCACGACGACGCCAGCCGCGACGACGACGCCGGCCGCCGCGACCACGACGACGCCTAGCACCTCGACGACCGCGCAGCAGATCGCCCCGCCGCCCACGGGCACGACCGGCGGCACCGGGACGACCGGCGCCACCGGGGTGACGAGCACCACCGGCGCGGCCACCGGCGGCGCCGCGGGAGGGTGATCCGGTGGCCGGGCTGATCGACGGCCGGATCAAGCTCCTCTTCCTCGCGTTCCTCGTCCTCCTCTTCGCCGGCGCCGCGCGCGCCGGCTACCTCGGCGCGGTCCAGAGCGCGCGGCTCAGCCGCGTCGCCACCTCCCAGCAGGTCGCCCAGGTCACCGTCCCGGCGCTGCGTGGCGCGATCGTCGACCGCACGGGCAAGGAGCTCGCGGTCACCGAGCAGGCCGACGACGTCGCCGCGACGCCCTACCTCGTGAAGGATCCCGGCCGCGTCGCGCGCGAGCTCGCGCCGATCCTCGGCCAGCCCGCCGAAGCGATCCTCCCGAAGCTCGTCCGCCGCGACACCGGCTTCGTCTACCTCGCCCATCAGGTCCCCGCCACGCGCGCGGCGCGCGTGATGCGGATCAAGACCGACGGCCTCGAACTGATCCCGAAGGGCCGGCGCGTCTACCCGATGACCTGGACCGCCTCGCAGGTGCTCGGCTGGGTCGGGTCGGACGGCCACGGCCTGGCGGGGCTCGAGTACTCCCAGGACCGGGCCCTGCGCGGTCAGGACGGCGCGCGGCGCGTGGTCAAGGACGCGCTCGGGCAGCCGATCGCGATGAGCGACACGAAGACCACGGTCCCCGGCCAGTCGGTCAAGCTGACGATCGACGCCGCGATCCAGCAGAAGGTCGAGTCGGTCCTGCGCGGCGTCGGCCAGGTCTACCGCCCCAAGGCGGCGACGGCGATCGTCATGGACCCACGCTCGGGCTCCGTCCTCGCGCTCGCCAACTGGCCGCGCGTCGACGCCAACAACGTCGCGGGCTCGCCGGCCGCGGCACGGCAGAACCTGGCCGTGGGGATGACGTACGAGCCCGGGTCGACGTTCAAGGCGTTCACCGTCGCCGGCGCGCTCCAGGAAGGGCTCGTCACTCCCACGACCCCGTTCTTCCTCCCGGTCAGCCTCCAGTACTACGACCGCACGATCCACGACGCCGAGGCGCGTGGGCCGGAGACCCTGCAGGTGCAGCAGATCCTCAAGTTCTCGAGCAACGTCGGCGCCGACCTCATCGGCAGGAAGCTCGGCGCCGACCACTTCAGCCAGTGGGTGCGCGCGTTCGGCTTCGGCAAGCCGACCGGCGTCGATCTCCCGGGCGAGGAGCAGGGCATCACGCTGCCGAGGAGCCGCTACTCCGGCTCGTCGATGGGCAACCTGCCGATCGGCCAGGGCGAGGCCGTGACGCCGATGCAGATGGCGACGGCGTACGCGGCGATCGCGAACGGCGGCATCCTCCGCCCGGCTCACGTCGTCCGGTCGGTGGGCGGAAAGAAGGTGGCCGCGCCGAAGGGGCATCGGGTCATCTCAGCGACCGTCGCCGCGTCGCTGCGCACGATGCTGCAGGGCGTGTTCGCCGACGGCGGCACCGCCCACGACGCCCAGATCCAGGGCTACGACCTCGCGGGGAAGACCGGCACGGCCAACAAGCCCGACCCGATCCACGGCGGCTACTCGAACACGCAGTACGTCGCGTCGTTCATGGGCTTCGTGCCGACGCGGGCTCCCAAGCTGCTCGTCGCCGTCGTCGTCGACACGCCCCAGGGCGCCATCTACGGCGGCTCGGTCGCCGCGCCGGCCTTCCAGAAGATCGTCGGATTCGCCGTCCCGTACCTCGGCATCGACCCCAAGTAGTCCACGGCTACTTGACGACGATCGTGCCCCGCATCCCCGCTGCCTTGTGTCCCGGGACCGGGCAGTAGAAGTTGTAGGTGCCCTTCTTGAGCGTCAGCGTGACCGTCGAGGTCTTGCCCTTGCCGACGATCTTGCCGTCCTTGTCGAGACCGTGTCCCTGAACGGCGATCCCGTGCTTGAAACTCGAGGTGTTCGTCATCACGACCGTGACCTTGCCGTGGGTGGCGTGCAGCACCTTGACGTTGAACGCGAGCGCGTTCGGCTTCGACTTCAGGTGAACGGTGCTCGCCGCCTCGACCGCGACCGCGCCGACGGCTCCGGCGACGGCTACCGCCGCTGCGACCCCGCCAGCCAGTGTGCGACGTCTACGCATGAGACCTCCTGAGAAGTGAAGGGATTGATCCCCCGTCGCCTTGCTACGACGCCGCGCGCCCGGCGGTCCTTCCCGCTGCCTCGCAGATAACCTGCGGACCCAGATGCGCCTGGAGGACGTCATGGGGACCGGCGGCGACGTGGAGATCTCGAAGCTCGCCTTCGACGCCCGCGACGTCCAGCCCGGCACGCTGTTCTTCTGCGTGCGCGGCTTCACGCGCGACGGCCACGACTTCGCGCCCGAGGCGGTGCAGCGCGGCGCCGCGGCGCTCGTGGTCGAGCGGCCACTCGGCCTCGGCGTGCCCGAGGTGCTCGTCCCGAGCGCGCGGGCGGCGATGGCGCC
>JAOPZQ010000211.1 GCA_025964075.1 Solirubrobacterales bacterium
GGTGACGACGGTGACGGTGCAGGCCGGGACCTGGTCGCTCGCCGCGCAGCGCCTCGTCGCATTCGCCGCGCGCTCGCCCGAGATGGAGCCGCCGACGAGCTGGATCACCGAGCGCCTCCTCGGAGGCTCGGATCGGTTCGCGGAGAGGAGCAGTCTCTGATCGAGCTCGGTGTGGCGCGGGGCGGTGAGCTGTGGCGCAGCCGGTGAGGCGTCGTCGCCGTTGTGAGCGTGCGAGCGCTGGTCTAGGCGTGTAGGTTCGTGATCGACAGCGTCCACCAGGGAGGATCGCCGCGCCAATGTCCTTGCAGCAACGCTCTACGGGAGCGGCGCCCGGCTGGCCGACGCAAACCCCTCCGAGGAAGGTTGCGCGCATCGCGGGCGCACTCTTCCTCGTCACCTTTGTCGTCTCGATCGCAGCGGTGATTCTCTACGCCCCTGTACTGCACCCCGCCAAATACATCGTCGGTGCTGGTGCCGACACGCGCGTGCGCTTGGGAGCGGTCTGCGAGCTCATCCTCATCATCGCGAATATCGGCTCGGCGGTCGTGCTGTTCCCGATCCTCAAGCGGCAGCACGAAGGCCTCGCTCTTGGATACATCACGGCTCGTATCGCCGAATCCACCTTCATCGCCATCGGCATCGTCAGTGTCCTCGCGGTAGTGAAGTTGGGGCACCAGCCTGCGGGCGCGGATGCCGCCTCGCTCGTCACGACCGGCAAGTCGCTCGTCGCGATCCGTAATTGGACGTTCGTACTCGGGCCAGGCTTCGTTGTCGGCGTCGGGAACGGGCTGATCCTGGGCTACCTGATGTACCGGTCCCGCCTCGTTCCGCGAGGCATGGCGATGTTGGGGCTCGTCGGAGGTCCTTTGATCTGCCTTTCGGGAATCGCGGTCGTGATGGACATCATCGGGCGAGGCTCGGCGGCGCAGGGCATCGCGACAGTCCCGGAGTTCCTTTGGGAGCTGTCCCTCGGCATCTATCTCCTGGCCAAGGGCTTCAAGGCATCCCCAATCCTCGACGAGACCCGTCACACCGGAGCGGGTGAAGGCTCCTTCAACCCCGGGGTGGCTGCGCAGTAATTGCCAGCAAGGTGGCGTGGTCATAAGAGGCTCCGTTCCGATGGGATTCGATTGAGCGGTCACGGAAGGGCTGGGTCCGGCAGCGCATCCGGCGCTTGCTCTGTGGCGATGCTGAACGCGTGGATCGCCGCATCGACCTGCACGGTGGCGAAGGCGGCTTTCGGAGGGATGCGATCGGGGATAGGGATGGTGTGATCGCCGCCGGCGAGCCGGTCGTCGAGGAGCAGCAGCGAATCGCTTTTCGGGTCTGGCGGCACGAACGCGGTAGCCCACCAGATGGTCACCTTGACGTCGGCCGGGCTGGCGAGGGTTAGCCGGATCGACCGCTCGTCGGGCGTGTAGGCCGGTGCTCCGTTGGAGGCCTGGTGGTCGGACCCGAATGCGGCCTGGACCTGGTTGATGATGAGGCCTGGGATCCCGGCCAGCCCTTGGACGAAGATGACCTGCGGGTTGATCGCGCCGAGCTCGTCTCTCAGCTCGGCCTTGCGGTCGGCGGGGACCTGTCCGCCGAACACGATCAGGTCGAGCTTTCGTGCATCGAACCGCCCGGTGACGTCGGCGAAGTCGTTGGTCGCCTCCGCCCTGTAGCCGAGGTCGCGGAGGCCGGCGACGGAGTCGTCGAGGACGAGTTGGCTCTTGCCGATCAGCAGCACGCTCCGTTGGGCGTTGTCGGTTGTCATGTCAGCTCGTCTGTCCTTCTTGGGTGGGGCGGGTGGTCAGATTCCGATCGAGGCTGAGCTCGATTCGGCGGCGGGTGCGGGGGTGGCGGTGGTGTCGCCAGCCGCGGCGGGGTGGCCCGCTTCCATCGGGTCCTCGCGGGTGTTGGCGGTGCGGAGAGAGATCAGCGCCGCCGCGGCGGCGAATATCGCTCCGGCGAGCAGGGCGCGATGGAAGCCTGCGGTTGCCGCGGTGTGAACGCTGGCACCGGTGGCGAGCAGGTGATTCGTACGGCTCGTGGCCAGCGCTGAGAAGATCGCCAGCCCGAGCGCGCCGCCGATCTGCTGGGCGGAGTTGAGGATCGCGGCGACGAGCCCCGCCCGGTCGGCCGTGGCCCCTGCGTTCGCAGCGGTCGTGACGCCGACGAACACGGGCCCGACCCCGAGCGCAAAGAGCATCAGCCCGGGGAGGATGTTCGCGAGATAGCTGCCGTGCACCGGCACCTGCGCGAGCAGCAGCAGTCCACCGCTTGTGATCAACGCGCCGGCGCTGATCACGGCGCGGCTGCCGAGCTTGGGCAGCAGCTTCGCCCCGACGCCCGAGGAGATGCCGACGGCGAACGTGAGCGGCAGGTAGGTCAGCAGGTAGGCCGACGGCACCCACTGCAGCGTCTGCCCCGAGAAGCCGAGCGCAGCCCGGATGTGTGGCAGCGCGACGTTGGTGATCGACGCGTCGACGAAGTCGAGAAACGCCACGGCGCACAGCACCGCGAGCAATCGCTTCCCGCCCCGACACGCGTCAGCACCCTCCCGCATCCGGGACCGACCGACCTGGCTGATCAGCCGCACGTACGCTCGTTCACACCGGCTGCTCAACGACGGTTTCGCGGCCAGCGGCACCGGACTTCGCAGCTACCACTACCGCCTGCTCGCCGCGCTCCAGGAATCGGGTCCTGCTAGCCAGGCGAGCCTCGGGCGCAGCACCAGCGTCGACCGCAGCGACGCCGTGACCGTGCTGAGCGAGCTAGAGCGACTCGGACTAATCAAGCGCACCGTCGATCCGAGCAACCGGCGCCGCAACATCGTCTCGATCACCCCGGCAGGGAGCAAGCAACTCGCAGCGCTCGACAACGTCCTCGACGAGATCCAGGAGCGGGTACTCGCACCGCTCTCGCAGAACGAGCGCCGTCAGTTGACGAAGCTGCTGCGCAAGGTCCTAGATGTCCTGCCCAGGGAGGTTCCGAACGCGGCTGATGGGTGGGCGGTTGCCGATGGCTGAGTGGCGCCGCTGCTCGTTGTAGTGGCGTAGCCAGTGTGACAGTGCTTGGGCGCGGTGCTCGGAGGAGCGGTAGGTCTGGCCGAGTCCCCATTCGCGCTTGAGCGTCTGTTGGTAGCGCTCGACCTTCCCGTTGGTCTGAGGCCGGTGCGGCTCGATCAGAAGGTGACGGATCCCGTGGTCGGTGAGCAGCTCGCGTAGCGAGCGGTTGTGGGTGTAGGTCCAGGCGTTGTCGCTCATCAGCCGCTTGGGTGAGATCGCGTGGGCGGCGAAGAACTCGAGTGCGCGCTCGACGAAGGCCGTGACGGTCGCGGCGCGCTCGTCGGGGTGGAGCTCGGAGTAGGCCAGGCGCGAGTGGTCATCGATGATCGAGTGCACGAACTCGTGCCCGAGTCGCAGCCGCTTCTCGGCGCCGGTCGTGTCTCTGACGCCAGTGACGGCATGGCCGGGGCGGATGAAGCGCTGGAAGCGCTTCGTATCCATGTGCAGCAGGTCACCGGGACAGGGCCACTCGTAGCGGCGAACCGCCTCGCGCGGCGAGGCGGGGCGCCTCGAGAGCCCGTGACGGCGAAGGGTCGCCCAGACGGTCGAGTGTGGGTGCCCGACCTCGGAGGCGATCAGTCGCGGGCCCCAGCCCGAGCGCCGGCGCGCGGCACAGATCCGCTCCTGCTCAGCCGCCGAGAGCATCCGCGGGCATCGCCTCGGCCTCGAAGATCGATCCTGCAAGCACGCCAGCGTGCGACGTTCCGCGGGACTCGCGCAGCGCCACCGAGCGACCCAGGTATGGACGGTGGACTTCGCCACGTTTGAGGCGGCCGCGGCCGCCTCAAACGTGAGACCACGCTCCTCGACGAGCCTGACGATCTCTCGCCGACCGGTCGGTGTGAGACGGGCGTTAGGGTGCTGCATTCCGGGCCTCCCGCTGAGGTCGTGAGCTTTGACACCCACAGCCTCTCGGCAGGCCCGGACCTACCTCAGATCGTTCGGAACGTGCTTGGGCACGTCACCTAGGACCTGAGGCGGAGCAGGTCCATCCCCCTGGCCGATGGTGAGCGGGCCGCGGCGCGCGTAGCGTCGTCGTCATGCCCAACGCAATCGTCACCGGCGCCTCGCGCGGGCTCGGGCGGGCCCTCGCGACGGCCCTCGCCGAACGGGGCTACGGCCTCGTCATCGACGCCCGCGACCCGGTCGCCCTCGAGGCCGCACGCCAGGACCTCGAGACCCGGGGGGCGCGCGTCGTCGCCCTCCCCGGCAGCGTCACCGACTCCGCCCACCGCCGCGCGCTGGTCTCCGCCGCCTGGGACCTCGACGGCCTCGATCTCCTCGTCAACAACGCCGGGATCCTCGGCCCGAGCCCGCAGCCCGCGCTCGCCGACTACCCGCTCGACGCGCTCGCCGACGTCTACCTGGTGAACGTCCTCGCCCCCCTCGGGCTGATCCAGGACGCGCTGCCCCTGCTCGCGGCCCGATCGGGGGGGACGATCGTCAACGTCACGTCCGACGCCGCGGTCGAGCCCTACGAGGGGTGGGGTGGCTACGGCTCGGCGAAGGCGGCGCTCGATCAGCTCACCGCGATCCTCGCCGCCGAGCGGCCGGACGTCCGGATCCTCGCCTTCGACCCCGGCGACATGCGCACGCGCATGCACCAGGAGGCGTTCCCCGGCGAGGACATCTCCGACCGCCCGCTGCCCGAGACGTCGGTCCCGGGTCTGCTCGACCTACTCGACAGCCGCCTGCCGAGCGGCCGCTACCGCGTCACCGAGATCGAAGTGCCCGCGTGAGCGCGGTCGCGTCCCCCGCGCGCCTCGACTTCGCGCTGCCGCCGGAGCTCGAGGCCGGGGCGCCGCCCGAGGCGCGCGGCGCCGCCG
>JAOPZQ010000238.1 GCA_025964075.1 Solirubrobacterales bacterium
GCTCGCCCCGCCGCGGCGCCGCAGCTCGCGGCGGTGACACGGGCAGCACCGGAGCGGAGGGCGGAGCCGGCGTCGCCGAGACCGGGGGAGGAGCAACTCGTCGCGGTGGGGCGGCGGGCGTCGCGGGGAGCTGCGGGGCGGGCAGTTGCGGGGCGGGCAGTGGCGGAGCGGGCTGTGCCGAGCCCGTCGGGCCGTTGTCGCCGTTGCCGTTGCCGCCGTTGTCGCCTTGGCCGTTGCCGCCGTTGCCGCCGTTGTCGCCTTGGCCGTTCCCGCCGTTGTCGCCTTGGCCGTTGCCGCCGTTGCCGCCGTTGTCGCCCCCGCCGTTGCCGCCGTTGTCGCCGCCGCCGTTGCCGCCGTTGCCATCGCCTCCGTTCGCCGGCTGACCCGGAGCGTCGGTAGTCGACGGAGCGGTGCTCGAGCCCTGTGCTCCTTGCTGATCGCTGGCCCCGGGAGGAGCGACGTCGGTCGCGCCGGCGCGGATCGCACCGTGAGCCAGGCCCAGCACGGCGAACGTGGCCGCGATGAGCAGCGGCACGCCGAAACGCCCTAGGACGCCGTGCAGTAGCGCGGTGATTCGCATGGATGAATGCTTTCGACGCGCGCCCGCGCAGTGAGCTGTCCGCCCGACCAGTCTCGCCTGGCCGAGGTCGCCCTCAGGCGCGTTGTGGGACGGTCTGACCGTCTCGGAGCGCAGACCGGATCGCGCCCGCGACCCTGGATGGACCGGGGCCCTCACCGAGCATGAGCGTGTAGTGGTTGACGCCCGCGACATCGTCGGTGTGCACATCCGGGTGCCGGTCGGCGAAGGCCTGGAGCGCATCGCTCGAGATGAAGGGCTTGTCCTCCTCGTTGAGGAAGCCGCGGGGCGCGCGCAGGAGATGCACGGGCGCGCGTAGGCGATCGAGGGCGGAGCGCGCAGCGTCCGTATCCAGCAGGTCGGCGCTGTCGGTCCGCACCGCGTCTTCGGACACGACGCACCGCATCGCGCCCGGCTCACCCATCACGTCGTAGCCGGCGTAGAGCTCCACGTCGCGGTTCCACGCATCCGCGAAGGCGGGGTGCCGGCGCCACCGGTCGATGTATTCCTCGCGAGACGCAAACGTGATCTGCATGCGGGCCACCGCCGGCCCGACCACCCTCTCCAGCACGATGTCGGGGTCCTCGTCGGCCGGCAGGGGGAGGGGCACGCCGCCGTCGAGCAGCACCACCGCGGCCACGCGGTCGGGGTGCTCGGCCGCCAGACGAGCGACGACGTAGCCGCCCATCGAATGCCCGACCACCACCGCCCGCCCGACGCCGGCATGGTCGAGCACGGCCAGGAGATCGGCGACGTGCGCGGCCATCCCGTACGGGCCCGGGAGCTGCGCACTATGGCCGCGACCCCGAAGGTCGGGGGCCAACAGGCAGATGGGGGCTTCCCCAGTCAGCTCCCGCGCGACGGCTCTCCACGCCGTGTGGGCGGCGGTGACGCCGTGAACGGCCAGGACCGCCCCCTCGGAGTCGGCGGCAGGCGGGCCCGCGCGGGCGACGTGCAGCGCGCCGCCGGCGACCGGGACGTCATACCGAGTGGCGAACGGATCGCTCCTGGACACCCGCACAGCATGCGGCGCCCCGAGCCGGCCGGGCCTGCCCGACGTGCCAGCTGAACCTGGCCGCAGGACCACTCGAATCGCAAACGCCCCCCGGCCGTCCGGGGGGCGGTTTGCGCTCTGATCCGGGACCGATCGCGTCAGCCGACGCGAATCGTCCTGCGAACCGGCGTCCCCAGACGGTTGCGGCTCGGGCCGGCGCTCAAGGCGAGCGTGTACCGGCCGCGGCGAAGCACTCGTCGCAAGGCCGCTCCGCGCAGTCGCACGGTCTGCGTCGTCCCGGCCTTCCCGGCGGGCACGGTGCTCCGGAACACCGTGCGCTTGCCGCGCAACAGCTGGGCGCCGATGACGCGAGCACCGCCCGGCACCACGAACGATGCCCGCAGGCCGCCGCGCCGCGCGGCGGCGATGGAGATCCGCGACTGCACCCGCATCTTCGACACGCGCGGCGCACCAGTCGCCTTCCCCGACCCCTGGGAGCCCGGCTGCGACCCCGGGGCGGTAGCGTGACCCGCTCTCGTCTTCTCGACCGAGATCGGGTCGCCGGCGACGTGCGCTAGCGCGCCGGTGCCGACGTCGGGCACGGCGAAGATCGGGCTTACGGTGAGAGAGCCATTCGCGAGCGGATCGACCTGAGCCGCGGGTATCGTCGCCCCCCAGGTGCCGTCGGGATTGGGCGCGGCGTCGACCGGCGAGGTCGAGCGTGCGCCGTCGCTGATGAAGCTCGAGACGCCGGTGGCCAGCGGCTGAGCGACGCCCGATACCGCGATCGGACCGCCGCTGACGCTCTTGGGCCCGGCTGTCACGGCGTTCTCCGCGAACGGCGCGGAGGAGCGGCAGGAGGGAATCGGACCGCTCGGGTCGTCGGGAGCGTTCGCCGGCACGGTGACGCTGGCCGAGTCCGAGCTGCCGCCCAAGACCGGCTGCGCGCTGAACGTGACGGTGTCGCCGGGGCGGATGTCGGGCGTCAGGGCTTGCGAGAGAGCGCCGGCCTGCCAGCAGTCGCCATTGGGACTCAGTGCGGTCTGCGTCGTCGTGTTGACCGTGAACGGCCCGATGGAGTCGGCTCGGCCCGAGAAGAACCCGATGACGACAGGCTTGCCGGTCAGCGCGTCGGGGCGCGTCACCTGGATGGTCGCGTTGCCGAACGGCTGGCCGGTGACGATGACGGAGTCCCCGACCACGTTGACGCTGGCGGCCCGGGCGTCGGCCGAGGCGAACGGAATGGCGGCGGCGAGCGCCACGGCCGCGACCGGTAAGGCTCGACGACGGGTGGTGGAAACGCGCCGCCGGCGCGGTCGCCAGTCGTGCATGGGTGTGCCTCCTCGAGGCTCGGGGACGAGCGCTGCAATGTCCTCGCGACGGGCCGCGACGACGACTGGACCTTGGGGTCAGGCCACGCCCGTCCGTGGGCCAGGTCATCGCGAACGGCGAGCCGGCCACACTTGGCGGCCTCGTTCACGGCTGCTCACGCCGCGATCGGGCCGCGGGTCTGTGGCCGGCCACCGGATCGCTGGCGGCGGCCCCGCCCGCCACGGAACAAGGAGCGACACCGAGACATGTCACTACGCAACCATCGGGCAGCGGCCACGGCCCTCATCGGCGTGCTCGCCGCCGGCGTGCCGGCCACGACCGCCGCCGCCAGCAGCGGCCCGATCGCCACCGACAACACCGGCGCGCCGAAGCAAGGCACCCGCGACAACCCGATCGACCCGGCTCCCGGCACCGGATCCGTCGCTCAGCCCCCCGCGACCGGTGGCGGCGGATCGACGCCCCAGAACACCGCGGCAACACCCGCCACCACCCCGTGGCCGCCGACGGCCACCCTCACGCCGCCGGCGACCGGCGACCTCACCAGCGGCGCTCAATGCGGGCAGGTCACGTTCACCACCACGCTCCCCACCGTGATCACGTGCGGGCCGGTCACGATCACGTTCAACACCATCACGACGACCACCACCACGACCACGGTCGCCGCCCCGATCACCACCGCCAACGGGTCGATCGCCACCGGCGTCACCGCCCCACCCGCGGTCACCGCCCCCCACGCGGCGGTCACCGTCCCCCACGCGGTCACCACGCGCCAGCGTCCACGGGTGCGCGTCAAGCATCTCACCACCACGCGCGCCAACCACGAGACCGCTGTCGGGAAGCGCACAAGCGGCACCTTCGTGCTCGACCGAGCGAAGAGCTCACGAGCGATCAAGCTCCGCCTCGTCCGCGTCCGCTTCGCGGCGCACCCGAGCCACTAAGTCCCAGCGCATCAAGCGAGCGACCACCCTGGCGGGTTGAGGAACACGCCGAACAGGCGCCCGATGAGCGCCAGGAGGTCGCGGAAGAAGCCCTCGAGCCACAGGCCGGGCGATGCCGACCGATCGCGCGCACGAGCTGGTCGAACGGGTCGCGCACCATGCGCCGGCGTCCTCCGCCCGGAGGACCCGAGCGGCTGGCCGCTGACGACGGAGTCGCCGATCACGTCGACTCCGGGTGCCGCGGTCGGGCGGAGCGGCGAGACGGCGTGCGCGTCGGCCGAGGCGCAGGGAACGGCGGCGGCGAGCACCACGGCCGCGACCGGTAGGAGTCGACGACCGGTGGTCGAAACGCGCCCCCGGCGCGGTCGCCAGTCGTGCATGGGAGTGCCTCCTCGAGGACGGGGACGAACGGTGCAATGTCCTCGCGACTGGCCGCGACGGCGACTGGACCTTGGGGCCAGGCCACGCCCGTCCGTGGGCCAGGTCATCGCGACGGCGAGCCGGCCAGACTTGGCGGCCTCGTTCACGGCTGCTCGCGCCGCGATCGGGCCTCGGGTCCGTGCGCGCCGCCACGGAGCAAGGAGATGCACGCTATGTCACCACGGAACCGTCGGGCAGCGGCCACGGCCCTCGTCGGCATGCTCGCCGCCGGCGCGCCACTCGGCGCCACCACCGCCGCGGCCAGCAGCAGCGACAACCCGATCGACCCGCAGAACACCGCAACGACACCGGCCACCACCCCCATGCCGCCGGCGACCGACGACCTCGCCGGCGGTGCTCAATGCGGGCAGGTCATCTTCACCAACACGCTCCCCACCGTGATCACGTGCGGGCCGGTCACGATCACGTTCAACACCATCACGACGACCACCACCATCACCACGGTCGCCGCCCCCATCACCGCCGCCAACGGCTCGATCACCACCGGCGTCGCCACCCCACCCGCGGTCACCAGTCGCCGGTGCCCGCCGACGCGCGTCAAGCGCCTCGGCACCACCCGCGCGAAGCGCGGAGCCGCGATCGGCGCACGCAAGAGCACCACCCTCGTCCTCGAGACCCCGAGGGGAACAAGAACCCTCAGGTTCCGCCTCCTCGTCATGCGCCACCCAAGCCACTGAAGCCCGGGCGCGTCAAACGAGGGCGCCGCCGCCGGCGGCGCCCGTGCGCGGTCGAGTGGACAAGAGTCCGGTGAGCGCCGGGCCATGGTGCCCTGGGCACGGGGTTCCATCAGCGCGAACCTCTGCTTACCCCGTTCACCGCTCCACGAAGGACGCGTCCGATGAGTAGCACACACTCCAACGCAGTTCACGCGCCAAGTTGCGTCGGCCTTGGCGAGGCTCGGACCCGGTTCCTGCTCGCCCGCGCGCAGGCGGCAGCCAATGCACCCACCGCGCGCCAGGTCCTCCGGATCAGCGAGATGGGGCGATGGGCTGCCCCAGAGGCGCTCTCCGGCGGCGCAACCGTCACCGACCCCGCCTTCGCGAGCGGAGGCTTCCGCGTTCAAGTCGTCCCCCTCGACGACGTCTGAGCGTGACCGCCACGCGCGGCCGAGGCCGCTAGCCGTGGATCCCCCGAAAGGGCGGAGCCAAGGGCCAGCGAGGGTGTGCCGCGGGGCCAGTTGGGGGCCCCGCGGGAACCTGCCAAGCTGAGCGTATGTCCGATGCCGAACGCGCCCTGGAGGCGCGCATCCGCGTTCGTGGTCGTGTCGACGGTCAGTCGTCGACCACGTCACGCTCAGGCGAGACGCTGGAGCGGCGCACGAAGATCGTGGCGACGCTCGGTCCGGCGACGGATGTGCCGGGCGTCGTCGACGCCCTCGTCGCCGCCGGGGTCGACTGTGTGCGCCTGAACTGCTCGCACGGCACGTCCGTCGATCTGCTTCGGCGCGCGGGGGAGGCACGGGTGGCGGCCGGCGGCGCCGGGCGTCCGCTCGGCGTGCTCTTCGATTTGCAGGGTCCGAAGCTGCGTCTCGCCGCCGACACGGTCGAGCGGGGGGTGCGGCTGGGCGAGGTGGTCGTGCTGACAGGGCGCGAGGCTCCCGGCGCCGCGGATCGTCTCGTGGTCGACTATCACGGCTTCTCTCGCCTGGTCTCCGAGCGCTCGGAGATCGTGATCGGCGACGGCGTGCCGCGGCTGGCCGTCGAGGGCACGACGAACGGCGAGGTCTTCGCGCGGGTCGTCTCCGCCGGGCGGCTCGCGCCGAGCAAGGGCGTGAACGTCACCTTCGCGCGGCCCGAGCTGCCGGCGATCACGGAGAAGGACATCGCCGACGTCGAGCTCGCCGCCGAGGCGGGCGCCGACTTCGTCGCGCTCTCGTTCGTCCGCAGCGGCGCGGACATCGACGAGCTGCGCACGCGCCTGCGCTCGCACCACTCCCGGGCGCGGATCGTGGCCAAGATCGAGACCGTCGAGGCCTACGAGAACCTGGACGAGATCCTCGCGGCCGCCGACGGCGTGATGATCGCGCGCGGCGACTACGGCGTCACCGCCGGGCTCGCGCGGGTGCCGCTGATGCAGAAGGACACGATCCGGCGAGCGACGCGGGCCGGGAAGTTCGTGATCACGGCGACGCAGATGCTCGAGTCGATGATCGTTGCCCCCGAGCCGACGCGAGCGGAAGTCGCCGACGTCGCCAACGCGGTCATCGACGGCACCTCCGCCGTGATGCTCTCGGCGGAGACGAGCGTCGGGCAGCACCCGGTCGAGGCGGTCCGGGCGATGTCCATGATCGCCGAGGCCGCCGAGGAATCGCCCGATCTCCACCACCGTGGCCGGCGTGGCGACGTCGACGCCGGCACCCCGGCGGCGGCGGTCATGCACGCAGCCGTCCAGCTCGCGGACGAGCTCGACGCCGCCGCGATCCTCGTGCCGACCGCGACAGGCGGAGCCGCCCGCGCGTGCTCCAAGTACCGCCCCCGCAATCCGATCATCGCGCTCGCCCACGACCCACCGGTGGCAGAGCAGCTGACGCTCGAGTGGGGCGTCTACCCGGTCGTCACCGACATGTCGGAATCGCTCGACGAGCTCGTCGACGCCGCCCTCCGCGTCGCCCGAGACTTCGCCGGCCTGCAGACCGGCGACCGGATCGTCGTCACCAACGGCCAGCAACCCGGCGCCCCCGGCGCGACCAACGCGATCATCGAACGCGCCCTGCCCTGAGCTCTACCGTGTGACCCGGCGTGTTGCCGGGCGAGGCGACCGCTTGCCGCTCGGCCTATGTCGTCGCGTCGCGACCTGCGCCCGCAGCGCGTCGAGCCACGCTTCCCGCCAGTCGTCGTACGGACCGTACTCGAGGTCGCACCCCCGGCACCGAATCCAGTAACGCTTGCTCAGCCCGTCGCGCAGGCGCCGGCGGCCGACCACCGTCACGAGATGGTCGCTCGGACGGCAATAGCGCCGCCGCCGCCCAGCCCACAGCAGGCTCAGCGCCGCGCAAGCGCCTGCCATCGCGAAGAAGAATGTGAGGGGAGTCATCACGATCGCTCGCCGTGGCTCCGCCACATGCTCCCGGCGATCCGACGCCGGCGGCCCTGTTCGATGGACCGGCCCCACCCGGACCGTGGACCGCGTCGCCGGCCCGCGCCCGCGTGCCGTGAGCGGACGTCGGCGCGGCCGTTCCGGCGATCAGCCCAGGCTGTCAGGACGGCCAGAGGAAACGCAGGGCGACCGCTAGCATCCTGTGAAGCGAGATGTCCTTCGCTCACAGTGGAGCCCTGCGCGTTTACTACGAGAGCATCGGCCGTGGTCCGGCGGTGCTGCTCATCCTCGGCCAGGGGATGTCCGTGGAGGCGGGCTGGCGGACGATCGACCGACTCGCCTCGCAGTTCCGCGTCCTCGCGTTCGACAACCGCGACATGGGCCGCAGCGACTACTCGCCGTGGCCGTACCGCGTCACGCAGATGGCCAGCGACGCCGTCGCCGTGCTCGACGCAGCGGGCGAAGCGCGGGCGCACGTGTACGGGATGTCCCTCGGCGGGATGGTCGCGCAGGAGCTCGCGCTGCGTCACCGCGACCGCGTCTCCGGGCTCGTGCTCGGAGCGACCACCCCGGGCGGGCCGCATGCGATCCCGCAGGACCCGCAGGTGCTGACGTTCTTCACGCGAGTCGGTGTGATGGGTCCCGAGGAGGCCGCGTGGGCGGCGGTGCCGTACAGCTACGGAGAGCGGACGCGCCGGGAGCACGCCGACCGCATCGGCGAGGACATCGCTCGCCGCATGCGGCATCCCCCCGACGCGCTCGCGTACCTGCACCAGGTCGCGGCCGCCGCCTCGCACAGCACGCTGAGCCGGCTCGGGGGCATCGCCGCTCCGACGCTCGTGGTCCACGGCGGGCAGGACATGCTCCAGTCCCCCGCCAACGCGCGCGTGCTGGCAAAAGCGATCCCCGGCGCGCAGCTGCGGTTGTGGCCCGAAGCCGGCCATCTCTACGTCACCGACGAGCCGGACGCCGACCTCGAGGTCGCCCGCTTCCTCGAGCGCCACGCGCCGTCGCGAGCGGCACGCGCCGCCGCCGTGCCGGCGCGGTAAGCCCCGACGCAACCCAGGGCGCCGTCCGCTACGCCGCGCGGACCTCGGCGACGTGCGCGGCCGCGACCACTCGCATCGACGCCGGGCGCGACACGGCGCGCAGGAAGGCGGACGTCGCCAGGTTCTCCGCGGCCGGATCGGTGAGCAGGGCGCTCTCGAACGCGGGCTCGGATCCTTGGATGGGCACGAAGCGGATCCCAGCGCCGATATGGCGCTCGGCAACGGTCTCGGGGAGCAGCGCGACGCCGCTGCCCGCGGCAACGGCGAGCAGGGCGAGGTCCACGCTGGCGACCTCGACGAACGAGGGCGAGAGGCCCGCGCCGTGGCACATCGCCACCACCGCGTTGTGGAACGCCGGGTTGGCATCGCGCGGCAGCACGACCAGCCGCTCGCGGGTGAGCCAGTCGAGCACGATCGTGCTCTCGACCGCCTGCGGGTGCGTCACCGGTAGCGCGGCGATCGCGTGCTGACGAGCGAGCGGTGTGACCCGCAGCCCGCGCGTCGGGGCGGGGAGGCTGGACACGACGGCATCGAGCCGCCGCGCACGCAGGTCTTCGATCAAGCGAAGGGCCGGGCCTGCCTCGAGATCGACTCGCACCCGGCGAGCCGACGTGGAGAGCTGGCGCAAGGCGCGCGGCAGCGCCGACGGCACCGAGTCCGGCAGGTAGCCGATCCGCAGGCGCATGGTGGCGTGGTCGCGTGCGCCCCGTGCCGCCGCCATCGCGACGTCCGCCTGGCGCAGCACGCCACGGGCCTCCTCGAGCAGCGCGGCGCCGGCGGCAGTCAGAGAGACACTGCGCTGCGTGCGGTCGAACAGTCGAACGCCGAGCTCCTGCTCGAGCTTGCGCACCTGCTCGCTGACCGCGGGCTGAGCTACGTACAGGCGCTCTGCCGCGCGGCGGAAGTGCAGCTCCTCGGCGACGGCGACGAAGTACCTCAGATGCCGGAGTTCCATCGTCAGGCCCCCTCGCCGGGATGAACGGAGGACTCAGCGAGGGTGAGGGCCATGGCCGCACTATGGCGCCCGCCCGCCCGCCTGAACATGTCCCTCGACCGGAGATCGAGGTCCGATGGACCCGACCGGGCCGTTCGGGCTAGCCCTACCACGGGAGCGGCGAGCAACCCCGATCGCGGTACGAACCGTGCGCGGCCCTTGAACGGTGGCTTGACCGTGATCGCTCTCGAGAACCGGTGACGATCACCCGAGCGCCCGGGGCGATCAATCGGCGCCCTGGTTACACAGAGGCGAGCAGGCGCACGAGCGGCGCGCTCGGCAGCTCGTCCTTGGGAACGAACGCACCCGCGCCCGAGCGGCGAACGTCCTCGGCGCTCGCGGCGTCCGGGTCCGTGGACGTGAGCACCACGCGCGGACGCCACGGCAGCGCCACCAGCACACACGCCAACTCGATGCCATCCCCGTCGGGCAGCCCGACGTCGACGAGGGCCGCGCTGGGCCTCAGCTGGTGCGCCGCGGCGATCGCCTCGGCGACCGTCGCCACCTCCGCGACCACGATCAGCCCACCCGCCACGAGCACGCGACGGGCGAGCCCGCGGAACACGGGATCGTCGTCGACGACGAGAACGTAACCCATTCAACGATCATGGCACCCGTTCTGGACACCCGAGGTAGGGAGAACTGGAAACCGATAGGCGGCCAAGCGGAGATCTCGTGGCGACCCTCAGCGTAGTGGTTTTGGCCTGGTGTACTGGGAGAACTGGACGTCCGGCATCGGTCCCCGGGCTACAGTCGCCCGCGTGCGTCGATGGCTGAGGACACATCCGATCGCCGTCTCGATCCTGGCCACCGCGATCGCGACGGGCGGGGCGTTGCTGGTCGCCCGGGTCACGGGCGCGGACGCGATCGGGCGCGCGTTCGGGGAGGTCAAGCCGGGCTGGATCGGCTTGATCGCGGGGGCCGAAGCGCTCACCTATCCCGCCTACGCGATGGCGTACCGATCGGTGGCGGGCGTGCACGGGCACGCGCCGATGAGTCTGCCGCTGGTGGGTCGTGTGGTGGCCGCCGGGTTCGGCCCGTTCCACGTCGCCGGCGGATTCGGGATCGACAAGCAGGCCCTGCACGCCCTTGACGAGGACGAGCGCAGCGCGCGGGTGCGTGTGCTCGGCCTCGGCATGCTCGAGTGGGCGCTGCTCGCGCCGGCGGCTTGCGTGGCGTCGATCGTCCTGCTCGCCGAGGGAGCGGACATCCTCCCCTCGCTGCTGTGGCCGTGGGCGCTCGCGGTGCCGGTCGGCTTCGGCTTCGCCTTCTGGGCGAGCGCGCCGGGACGTCGCGAGCGCTTGGCTCGCGTCCGCGGCCGGCGGCGGGCCTGGCTCGCGGACCTGCTCGACGGCGTCGGCGTGCTGCGCACGCTGCTGGCCCATCCGCTGAAGCACTGGACGGCGTGGGTGGGCACCGCGCTGTACTGGGCCTCCGACATCGCCGCGTTCTACGGTGCCCTGCGCACCTTCGGGCTCAGCCCCGGCGTCGGACAGGTGATCCTCGCCTACGCCACCGGCTATGCGGCCACCCGCCGCTCGCTCCCGCTCGGCGGGGCAGGCGTCACCGAGGTGCTGATGAGCTACGCCCTCTATTGGGTGCGCGAGCCGTTGGCGCCGGCGCTCGCGGCCGTCGTGGCCTACCGCGCGTTCAACTTCGTGCTCGCCGCGATGCCCGCCCTGGTCGCCCGGCGGCACGTCCAACCGCTGCTCGACGCCGCCGACGCGATGCGGCGCGCCTCCGGCAAGCGGTGACTCACTTCTCCGATCGGCCGAGGAGGTCCGCGGCCACGATCAGCTCGATGAGATCGCGGACGTTGCGCATGCCCAGCCCGGTCCGCTCGGCGATCCGGGTCAGGCGGTACTGCATCGTGTTCTCGTGGATGTGCAGGAGCGCGGCCGCGCGGCGAACGTTGAGGTCCGCCTCGACGAAGCCCTGCAGCGTGGCGACGAGCGTGCCGTGGCGCTTCCGATCCTCCGCGATGAACGCGCGCACGCGGGGGGCGACCAGGCGGGCCGCGGTGTCGTCCGCCGAAGCCAAGAGGTAGTCGAAGAGCGACAGCGCCGGCAGCGCGACGGTCCCGCCGGCCGGCGCGCGGCCCGCGGCCGCGCG
>JAOPZQ010000265.1 GCA_025964075.1 Solirubrobacterales bacterium
CGGCGCCCTCTCGGCGCGCTACGACGGTTTCGATCTGCGCGACGACGTTCGAGGGCTCGTCGACGCCATGTCTCGGAGAGGACTCGTGATCGATGCCGCCGCGTAGGCCGCTCACGCTGATCGCCGAGCTTTCCTACCAGTGCCCGCTCCACTGCCCGTACTGCTCGAACCCGCTCGACATCGGCGGCGAGAAGTATCGCCGGGAGCTCCAGACCGACCACTGGATCCGCACCTTCAGCGAGGCGCGCCGGCTCGGCGTCCTTCAGCTCGCGCTGACGGGCGGCGAGCCGATGCTGCGCCGCGACCTCGTCGAGCTGTGCGCGGCCGCGCGCGACGCCGATCTCTACTCATCGCTCATCACCGCCGGCACGCTGTTCACGCGCGAGCGCGCGGAGGCGCTCAAGTCGGCCGGGCTCGACCACGTGCAGATCTCGATCCAGAGCGCGAACGCCGAGGACAACGACCGCATCGCGGGGAACAGGTCGTTCGAGAAGAAGATCGCGGCCGCTCGCCTGGCGAAGGAGCTCGACTATCCGCTGACGATCAACTGCGTCCTGCACCGGCAGAACCTCGATCGGATCGAGGAGCTGCTGGACCTCGCATCCGATGTCGGGGCGCAGCGCGTCGAGCTTGCGAACACGCAGTACTACGGGTGGGCCGTCGCCAACCAGGAGGCGCTCCTGCCATCGCCGGAGCAGCTCCGGCGCGGGGAGGAAGCGGTCCAGCGCTTCCGCGAGCGCGTCGGGCCCGAGGTCGACGTCCTCTGGGTGCTCCCCGACTTCTACGAGGAGCTGCCGAAGCCGTGCATGGGCGGGTGGGGCCGCACGGCGATGGTGGTCGCTCCGAACGGCGACGTGTTGCCCTGTCAGGCCGCGGCGACGATCCCGGGGCTCGAGTTCGCCAACGTCCGCGAGCATCCGCTGGACTGGATCTGGAACGAGTCCGACGCGTTCGCGCGCTTCCGCGGGACGGCCTGGATGCAGGAGCCATGCCGCGCGTGCCCGGTCGGACGACAGGAGGTGGACTTCGGCGGCTGCCGCTGCCAGGCGCTGCGGCTCACGGGCGGCGCGACGGCCACGGATCCAGTCTGCCGCTTCTCGCCGCATCACGACCGCGTCGTATCGGCGCGCCAGTCCGCGCAGACGGAGCAGTTCCTCTATCGCACCATGAGGCGACCGGTGCGTCTCTGAAACCGCATGCCAACACCCACAGGAGGCAGCAGTGGCACTCTCCACCAACCCCAACGACGGCGGCGCTGTGACCCAGTCGGCGCGCACGGTCACGCTCAGCGCGAGTCAGGCGGTTCTCGACGCCGCCCGCGCAAAGGCCGCGCAGATCGGCGTGCCGATGAACATCGCGGTCGTCGACCAAGGCAGCAACCTGGTCGCCTTCGCCCGCATGGACGACGCGTGGCTCGGCTCGATCGACATCGCGCAGAACAAGGCCTACACGGCGCGGGCGTTCGACATGCCGACCAAGGACCTGGCGCCCCTTGCCCAGCCGGGCGCCCCGCTGTACGGGATCGAGGCCAGCAACCAGGGACGCCTGGTCGTGTTCGCCGGCGGGATTCCCCTGGTCTCCGACGGCCGCGTGGTGGGCGCGATCGGTGTCAGCGGCGGCAGCGTCGAGCAGGACCAGGAGGTGGCCGAGGCCGGCGTCGCCGTGTTCTAGTCTGAGGGGGCGGGACTTCGTATGCAGATAGGCGTGATCTACCCCCAGACCGAGCTGCCGACCGACGCGGACACCGTCCGGGCCTACGTCCGGCAGGTCGAGGAGCTCGGGTACCGGCACTTCACGATCTACGACCACGTCCTGGGCGCCGATCCAGCGGTGCACACGGGCTGGACGGGGCCCTACGACGTGGACACGACGTTCCACGAACCGCTCGTCTTCTACGGGTTCCTGGCCGCGATCACCCCGCTGGAGCTCGTGACCGGCATCGTCGTGGCGCCGCAGCGCCAGACCGCCCTGCTCGCCAAGCAGGCCGCCGAGGTGGACATCCTCAGCAAGGGACGCTTCCGGCTCGGCATCGGCGTCGGCTGGAATCCCGTCGAATACGAGGCGCTGGGCCAGAGCTTCTCGACACGCGGCCAACGCGAGGAGGAGCAGATCGGACTGCTTCGCCGGCTGTGGACGGAACGGTCCGTCACTCACGAGGGCAAGTTCGACCGTGTCATCGGAGCTGGCCTGGCTCCCCTGCCGATCCAGCGACCCATCCCGATCTGGCTCGGTGGCGCGTCCCCCGCTGCCTACCGGCGAATGGGAAGGCTGGCCGACGGTTGGTTCCCCCGGGTCGAGCCCGGGCCGGACCTCGACGCGGCTCGCGCCATCGTCGCCGCGGCGGCGGCAGAGGCCGGCCGCGAGCCGGCAGCGATCGGGATGCAGCCCCGCGTCACCTGGGGTGCGGGAGGCACGGACGAGCTCACCAGAACCGCCGGGCGGTGGCGTGACGCCGGCGCGAGCCACTTGTCGGTCGACACGATGGGATCCGGGCTGGGCGGGCTCGACGCCCACCTCGACGCTCTGGCACAGGCAGCAGAGGCACTGCAACCCGCGCGCTCCGCCAAACCGCCGCCCGCGTCACCATCGCCATGACGAGCTAGCAGCCGACATCAAGCCGCTCTTCCGCGAGCGCCGTGCAGGTCGCCGTGCCCGAAGTCGCCTTGGACCCGCGGCCGTGGGATCGAGAACCTGAAGGCCAGCGAGTGGTCGCATCCTCGTGCGCCGCGACCGGCCGGGGCTCGAGACGACCCCGAGGTGCCAGCGCGAGTAGAGCCGCGCGACCAGAGAGTTGCGGTGCTCGCCGAGCGTCCAGACCTCCCACTTCTCGACCGCCGGACCATCGTCCCGCTCGTGCCGACTGGCCACCGGCGGATGCGAGCCTTGCGGGATGATGCGATAAGGCGTCGAGCATGAGCAACCGCGCACCCAAGGCATGACGTCACCCCGCGGTCGGACGCTCACGCAATTCGGCATCTCCCTCGTGCCCGCGGTCAAGAGACTCGACCGGATTCGCGAGGTCGTGCGCGCCGCCGACCAAGCCGGGCTCGACCTCGTCGGCATCCAGGACCATCCGTATCAGCGGCACTTCCTCGACACGTGGTCGTTGATCCCGGCGCTCCTCGCCGAGACCAGGCGCATCTCGTTCTTCACCGACGTGGCGAATCTGCCGCTGCGCCCGCCGGCGGTGATGGCGAAGGCCGCCGCGTCGCTCGACGTGTTGAGCGGTGGACGATTCGAGCTCGGCCTCGGCGCCGGCGGCATCCCCGACGTGATCGCGAACTTCGGCGGCCCGCGACGAACGCCGGGCGAAGCCGTGGAGGCGCTCGACGAGGCGATCGACGTGATCAGGCTGCTGTGGTCCGAGGAACGCGCGGTGACGTTCGACGGCACCTACTACCGGCTCGATGACGCGCGTCCCGGCCCGCGGCCCGCGCATCCGATCGGGATCTGGGTCGGGGCGTTCAAGCCGCGGATGCTGCGCCTCGTCGGACGCAAAGCCGACGGCTGGCTGCCATCGCTCGGCGTGCTCACGCGCGACGAGCTGCGCGCCGCGAACGGCCAGATCGACGCGGCGGCCGAGAACGCGGGCCGCGACCCGGCCTCGATCCGGCGAATCATCAACCTGCAGGGCGTGATCGGCGACCAGGCCGCGCCACCCCGGTCGGAGCTCCCGGTTGGCTATCTCGCGGGCGAACCGCTCGCGGGACCGGTCGACTGGTGGGTGCAGACGCTCACCGGCTTCGCGGACGACGGCTTCGACACGATCGTGTTCTGGCCGGTGGATCCCACCCCCGCCCAGGTCGAGCTGTTCGCGGACGAGGTCGTGCCGCAGTTGCGCCCCACGCCGGGCGGTTGAGGTGAGGGAGGCCCTCGATCCCGAGGTCGACTCCCAGCGTCAGAAGCCGATCGACTGTCGGATGAGGACGACGTGGATGCGGTCGGGCAGCTCCTGGTGGATCTCGAGGATCTTTCCGACATAGCTGTTCTGCCCGTAGGCGGCGTAGGCGCGGGCGTCCTCGAGCTTCAGGCTGTGCTCGACGATCCGCTGGCGGGCCGCTTCCGGGGTGGGGACGAGCTTTTGCGCGCCGACGACGAAGATGACGTTGGCGGCGCCCCAGGCGTAGGAGGCGAGCTGGCTGCCCGATGCCGAGGCGATGACGAGCGTCCCGTCGCGGGTGACGGCGTGGACGCTGCCGAGGGCGTAATCGGGCTGGCCGCCGATCGCCTTCATCTCCTGCCCCTGGGTGGCGAAGTCGAGCGCGAACATCCTGTTGCGCGCCGAGTCGTACGGTCCGCCGTCGTTGATCGCGTCCGCGATGCCGGTTTGCTGCAGCGTCACCGACGTGTTGGTCATGACGGAGGCGCCTTCGGGGATCCGGGCGAGAACGGCTGCGCGCGCCGCGTCGAGGTCGTCGACGATGTCGACGCTGAATCCGTGCTCTTCGAGTGCAACGGCGGTCGCCGCGAGCGTCTCGTCGTCCGGCAGCGCGGTGAAGCGCTCAGATGCATCGGTCGTGCTCAACGTCGGTCCTCCTTGTAGGCGATCGCTGAAAGATGAGCCCGGGACGCGCGTGTCGCATCCTCCGGTGGCCAGTCGTCGCGGCCGGTCGGCTGGCCCCTACCGGTCACGCCAGGAGCTCGCGAACGCGTGGGAGGACCTGGGTGCCGTAGAGCTCGATGTTGGTCATCAGCGCTCGATGGGAGAGACCTCCCATGCCGTACTTCAAATCGAAGCGGTTGGCGCCGAGAGCGGTGAGATTGTCCGCGATCTTCTGTGCGACGACCTCTGGGGATCCGACGTAGAGCGCTCCCCGCGGCCCGATCTCGTACATGAACGAATCCTTGGTCGGGACCGCGAAACCCCGGGTCCTGCTGACGTGGCGGATGACCTCCAGGTAGCGCGGCCAGAACTCCTCACGGGCCTGCTCATCGGTGGGCGCGACATGACCGGGCGAATGCACTCCGATTGGTCGGGTGGCTTTCCCGAGGCTCTCGAGCGCCTGGTGGAAGAGGTTGGAGAACGGGGCGAAACGCGCCGGGGAGCCGCCGATGATCGCGAGCATCAGCGAGAAGCCGTAGCGCGCGGCGCGCATGACCGACTCGGGGCTCCCCCCGACGCCGATCCATACCGGGAAGGGGCCGGATTCGGTGTGCGGCACGACATCCTGGTTGCGGAGCGGCGGTCGGGTCTTGCCCTGCCAGGTGACCGGTCCGCCCTTGAGGAGCTCGGCGAAGAGGTCGACCTTCTCCTCGAAGAGGTCCTCGTAGTCGGCGAGGTCGTAACCGAAGAGCGGGAAGGAGTCGATGCTGGAGCCTCGTCCGAGGATGACCTCTGCCCGGCCGCCGGAGACTGCGTCGAGCGTGGAGTAGCGCTGGAACACGCGAACGGGATCGTCCGAGCTCAGGACCGTCACTGCCGACCCGACGCGGATGCGGGCCGTGCGGGCGGCGATCGCGGCCAGCACCACGTCGGCGGCCGACAACGGGAAGTCATCGGTGTGGTGCTCCCCGATCCCGAAGAAGTCCACGCCGACCCCGTCGGCAAGGACACCCTGCTCGACGAGGTTCCGGATCGTCTGGGCGTGGGAGAGCGGGCGATCGTCGTCGTCGTGGGTGACATCGCCGAAGGTGTCGAGCCCGAAGACGAGCGGGAACTGCTCCGGCTTGCCGTCGGAATCCCGTGCGGCTTCTGAAGGTCCTGTGCTCACGTGGTGTCCCTTGTCGATTTGCGGGTCGGAGGATTGGCAGGCGGCGCTGCCCTAGGCGGCTTTGGCGCGCACGGCGAGCTCGAACTCGGGTCGGCGCAGCGCGGCGCCGAAGACCGGCCCGCCGGGCTCGAGGACGCGGCCTGCACCGAGCGTGTGCAGCCGGACGGTGTCGTAGCCGATTCGCTCGATGACTTCAGCGACGACGTCCACCGCGTCTCGATCGTCGCCGGCGACGCCGAGCGCACGGCGCTCGGGCGAGCCCGTGAGCCGTCGTTCGTCCTCCAGTTCGTGGTAGCCGATGTGGTTGAGGGTTTTCACTACCGTCGACCGGTC
>JAOPZQ010000031.1 GCA_025964075.1 Solirubrobacterales bacterium
GTGGCCGTCGCCGTCGCGACCGATCCCCTCCCTCTGCCCCGGGTGCGCTTGCGCGAGCGCTTGCTGACGTTGGGCCGCGCCACTCGGGGCAAGATACCGTGAGGGGATGCCTCGCAAGACGATCGACGAGCTCTTGGCCGAGGCGCGCACGCACCTCGATCGCGTCGAGCCCGAGGCGGCGCGGGCCGCGGCGGCGCGCGGCGCCCTCCTCGTCGACATCCGCTCCGGCGAGCAGCGCCGCGCCGACGGCGTCATTCCCGGCGCCCACCACTACCCGCGAAACGTGCTCGAATGGCGGCTCGATCCGCAGTCGGGCGCGAGCGATCCGGCGGTCGACGATCCCGAGGCCGAGATCATCCTCGTCTGCAACGAGGGCTACGCGTCGTCGCTCGCCGCGGTGACCCTGCAGGAGCTCGGGTTCGCCCGCGCCACCGACCTCGTCGGCGGCTTCCAGGCCTGGCGCGCGGCGGGCCTGCCGGTCGCGCCGCTCGACGAGGGTTAGATGGTTGGCTCGGCGGCCGCGTGTGATGCCGGTCGGTTTCTCCCGCCGAATGTCCCGGCATCCGGGCGGAAGCCGCCACACACCCCCTTCGAGGCGGTCGTTTGTTCGAGGGGACCCGAAGCAGAATCAACCATCTACGCTGGTAGCGGCTCCGGCGCCTCCGGCTCGCGTTGCGGACGCGAGAGCAGCGCGAGGATGGCCGCCGGGATCATCGCGAGCGCCATCAGCGCGAGCGCCCACCAGAACGTCTGCGCGAAGGCATGGGCGAGCGGCTCGGCCACGCGCTGGCGCGCGCCCGGCGGGAGCTGGCGGATCGCGTTGCTGCCGCCGCCGGGCACGTGCAGGTTGGCCTTGATGCGGCCCTGCAGGACGACGGCGAGGAATGACGTGCCGACCGAGCCGCCGACGCGCTGGACGACGTTCAGCGCGCTCGTCGCCCGCGGCACCGCCGCCCGGTCGAGCGTCGCGTAGGCGGCGGCCATCGAGGGCATCATCGCCGCGCCGAACCCCATGCCGCGGACGACGAGGACCGCGGCGAGCCAGCCGTAGGACGTGTGCGGTCCCACCCAGGCGAAGGGCAGCGTCGCGATCGTGCACACGGTGAGCCCGACGATCGCCACGCGACCGCCGCCGACGCGGTCCGTGAGCCGTCCGGCGATGGGCATCGCCATCGCCGCCCCGAGGCCCTGCGGCGCCATCAGCAGGCCCGCCGTGAGCGGGCTCTCACCCCGCGCCACCTGGTAGTAGAGCGGGATGACGATCATCGCGCCGAACAGCCCCGCGCCGAGGAAGAACGTCGTCGAGGAGGCCGCCGCGAACTGGGGCTGGCGGAACAGGCGCACGTCGATCAGCGGGCGCTCGGCGCGGAGCGCGTGGCGGACGAACAGGAGGACGAGCACGATCCCGGCGAGGATCGGGCCGAAGGCGATCGGCGCGCCGATGCCGCCGTGCGTCTCCGTCTCCGAGAGGCCGAAGACGATCGCGGCGAGGCCCGGGCTCAGCAGCAGCAGGCCCTGCCAGTCGAGGCGGCCGGGGTCGGCGCGCCCGGCGTGGCTCGGCAGGAGCTTCCACGCGAGCGCGAGCCCGAGGGCGCCGACGGGGACGTTGACGAAGAAGATCCAGCGCCAGGAGACGCTGTTGAGGATGACCCCGCCGATCACGGGCCCGAGGACCGGTCCCAGCAGCATCGGGACGCCGATCACCGACATCACGCGCCCCACCTTCGTCGGCCCCGCGGTCTGCGTGAGGACGCTCATCCCCACCGGCATGATCATCCCCCCGCCGACGCCCTGGAGGACGCGGAACCCGATCAGCGACTCGGTCGACCACGCCGCCCCGCACAGGACCGAGCCGAGCACGAACAGCGCCACCGAGGTCATCCAGACGCGCTTGGCGCCCCAGCGCTCCGAGGCCCAGCCCGCCATCGGGATGACGGTGGCGAGCGACAGCAGGTAGCCCGTCGAGACCCACTGGATCGAGCTCAGCGACGAGTGGAGATCCCGCGAGAGGGTCTCGAGCGCGACGTTGACGATCGTCGTGTCGAGGATCGACATGATCACGCCGACGACGACGACGACCGCGACGACCCAGACCTCGCGGCCGAGGGCGTCGTCGTCGGGGCGGGGCGGCGCAGCGGAGTCGGTCGCGCTCACCGTTTCCGCGTTCCCCGCGCAACGGGCGACGAACCGTTCAGCCCAGAACGAGCTCGGCGATGCGGCGGAGCGTCGCGGCGTCGCCCCCGACGAGCAGCGTGGTGACGAGCGAGTCGCGCCACGCGTCGAGCTCTCCCCGGATCTTGTCCTCGGGTCCGACGAGCGCGAGCGACTCGACGAGGCGCGCCGGCACCGCGGCCGCGGCCTCGTCCTTCTTCCCGGACAGGTAGAGGTCCTTGATCGTCGCGACGTCGGCCTCGTAGCCGAGGCGGATCGCGACGTCGGCGTGGAAGTTCTTGCTCTTCGCGCCCATGCCGCCGAAGTAGAGCGCGTACATCGGGCGCAGCGCGTCGATCGCGGCGTCGAGGTCGTCGCTGACGATCACCGGCACGGGCGCGGCGATCTCGAACGTCTCTCGAGTGCGACGCGCGCCCGGCCGCTCGAAGCCCTCGGCCAGCGCCGCGCGGTAGCCCTCCTCGTCGTAGGGCGAGTAGAACAGCGGCAGCCAGCCGTCGCACACCTCCGCGGCGAGCGCGACGTTCTTCGGGCCCTCGGCGCCGAGGTAGATGGGGATCTCCGGGCGGAGCGGATGGATCGAGGCCTTGAGCGCCTTGCCGAGGCCGGTGCCTCCCTCGATCGGGAGGCGGTAGTGCTCGCCGGCGAACTCGAGCGGTCCCTCGCGCGCCCAGATCCGCCGCACGATCTCGATGTACTCGCGGGTGCGGGCGAGCGGCTTGGCGAACGGCTGGCCGTACCACCCCTCGACGACCTGAGGTCCCGACACGCCGAGGCCGAGGATCATCCGGCCGCCCGAGAGGTGGTCGAGCGTCATCGCCGCCATCGCCGTGGCGGCCGGCGTGCGGGCGGAGATCTGGACGATGCTCGTGCCGAGCTGCATGCGCTCCGTCCGCGCGCCCCACCAGGCGAGCGGCATCAGCGCGTCCGAGCCGTACGCCTCCGCCGTCCACAGTGAGTCGAACCCGAGGCGCTCGGCCTCGAGGACTGCCTCCTGGGCGCCGGGCGGCGGGCCGCCCGCCCAGTAGCCGACGCTCATGCCGAGTTTGAGGGTCCGGGCCACGGGCTAGCGGGAGGGGTCAGTCTTGCGTGTCAACGCCGAAAGCCCCCGAACAGCTCGATACGCACCCGTCATTCGGCACGGACGACGAACGCGACCTCGTCGACGAAGCACCACGACCAGTCCTCGCCGGGCTCGAGCGAGGTGACGATCGGATGGCCGTCGGCGCGCGCGTGCTTGCTCGCGTGACGGCCCGGTGAGCTGTCGCAGCAGCCGATGCGCCCGCACACGCGGCAGATCCGCAGGTGCACCCACTGCATGCCGAGACGGAGGCACTCCTCGCATCCCGGCACCTCGTCGCGGCGGGGCACGTGCATGACCTCGATCTGGTCGAGATGCGCGCAGACGGAGCTCATGGGGGCCGACCTTACCGGGGGCGTCGATCCGCCGGAGGCTCGACATCGTGTTGGGCCGGGTTCGACGTCCTGGCGAGCGGCCGGGCGCCGAAATCCTTCACCCATCCGCAACCTCACCGCGAGTCTCTGGTTGTTACGGTTTCAACTCGTCCAGCCGAGCCCCTCGCGACAGTGTGAGGGGGCGGGGGAACCAAGCCGTACAGGGGCGAATTCGCGGGTCATCTCGCGATAGCGCCGGCGACGCAGCCGCCGCAAGCCCGTCAGCTAACCCCGCAGGCGTCGACGAGTAGCCGCGCCCTACCGCCGACCACTCCCGGAGGTTCGCTTGCGCCTGGACATCGTCATCCCCGCGCACAACGAGGAACAACGCATCGACCCCACCCTGTGGGCCTATCGCCGGGCGTTACCGCCGCGCGACACGCGCCTGCTCGTCGCGCTCGATGCGTGCACCGACCGTACGGCCGAGGTCGTCGAGCGCCACGTCCGCGAGGATCCGCGCGTCGAGAGCCTCCACTACCCGAAGCTCGGGAAGGGCGGGGTGATCATGGAGGCCTTTGCGCGCGCCGACGCGGACCTCGTCGGCTTCGTCGACGCCGACGGCGCCACGCCCCCGGGCGAGCTCCTGCGCCTCGCGCGGATCGCGCGGCGCACCGACGGGGCGATCGCCACGCGGCGCCACCCCGCCTCCGTGCTCCCGGTGCGCCGGTCGATGGGCCGGGCCGTCACGAGCGCGGCGTTCGCCGCGGGGGTGCGGGCGCTCACGCGGCTCCCCCACGGCGACACGCAATGCGGCGCGAAGGTGCTCCGGCGGGAGGTCGTCCGCGACATCCTGCCTCGGCTCTCCGAGCGCGGCTTCCTATTCGACGTCGATCTGCTCCTCACCGCGCGCGACCTCGGCTATCGCGTGGTCGAGGTGCCCACGGTGTGGGTCGACCAGGAGGGCTCGCGCGTGCGCCCCGTGGCCGACAGCCGCCGCATGGGCGCGTCGCTGCTCGCCCTGTGGCTCCGCCGGCGGATGCGCGGCGCCCATCGGGACGAGGTGGTCCGTGCCCGCGCCTGACGTGACTCTCGTCTCTCCCTACCCGCCCGCAGGCCGCCGGCACGGCGGCCACAGCGGCGTCGC
>JAOPZQ010000042.1 GCA_025964075.1 Solirubrobacterales bacterium
GCGACGCCGCTCGACCTCCTGCGCGCGGCGGCGCCGGCCTTCCTGCTCTTCGTCCTCGGCCTCGGCCTGATCGTGGCCACCGCACAGCGCCACGGCCTCGCCTCCGCCGTCGACGACGTGCTTCCCGGCGGCGCGTCGCTCGGCGCGCTGCTCGCGATCGCCGCGCTTGCGGCCCTCCTCGCGAACGTCGTCAACAACCTGCCGGCGATCCTCGTGCTCCTGCCGGCGCTCGCCGGTCCCGGCCCCGTGCTCGCCGCGCTCATCGGCGTCAACGTGGGGCCGAACCTGACCTACTTCGGCTCGCTCGCGACGCTGCTCTGGCGCCGGATCCTCCGCGCGCGCGGCGCGGAGCCCCAGCTGACCGAGTTCCTCAGGCTCGGCGCGTTCGCCGTGCCGCCCGCGCTGATCGGCGCGACGGTGGCGCTGTGGCTGGGCCTCCGCGTCTAGCCCGTTGTGGCATGCTGCCGCGCGTGAAGCTCGTCACCTTCCTGCCGCCGGGAGCGACCGAGCCGCTCGCGGGCGAGGTCCGCGAGGAGCAGGTGTTGGCTCTCGGCGAGGGCGCCACCGTCCGCGACCGGCTCGCGTCCGGCGACCTCACCCCGGCCGCCGGCCAGGCGTGGCCGCTCGCCGACGTCACGCTGCTCGCTCCGGTGCCGCGGCCGCGAGCGATCTTCGGGATCGGCCTGAACTACGCGGCGCACGCGGCCGAGGGCGGCCGCGACCTGCCCGATGCGCCGCTCGTCTTCCTCAAGCTGCCGGCCTCCGCCGTCCCCCCGGGCGGCCCGATCCGGTGCCCGGCCGTGGTCGCGCGGCTCGACTACGAGGGCGAGCTCGCCGTCGTCATGGGGGAGGGCAACCGCGTGGCGGGCTACGCGGTCGCGGACGACGTCACCGCGCGCGACCTCCAGAACCGCGAGCCCCAGTGGACTCGCGCGAAGGGGTTCGACGGCTCGTGCCCGTACGGTCCGTGGATCACGACCGCCGACGAGGTCCCCGACCCGGGCAACCTCGGACTCCGCACGTGGGTCAACGGCGAGCTGCGCCAGGACTCGCGCACGAGCGACATGATCTTCGGCGTCGACGAGCTCGTCGGGTTCATCTCGGAGACCTGCACGCTCGAGCCGGGCGACTTGATCCTCACGGGCACGCCGGCCGGGGTCGGCTTCGCGATGGACCCCCCGCAATTCCTGCAGTCGGGGGACGTCGTGAGGATCGAGATCGAGCGCCTCGGCGCGATCGAGCACGCCGTGGCCTAGGAAAAAGGGGCCAGACCCCCTTTTCCCTCAGTGGCTCTCGATCACCTTGTCGATGAGGCCGTAGTCCCTCGCCTCGTCGGGCTTGAAGAACCGGTCGCGCTCCATGTCCTCGTGGACCTGCTCGATCGTCTGACCCGTGTGCTCGGCGTAGATCTCGTCGATCCGCCGGCGCGTCTTGAGGATCTCGCGAGCGTGGATCTCGATGTCGGTCGACTGGCCCTCGAAGCCGGCGGAGGGCTGATGGACGAGGATGCGCGCATTCGGCAGCGACATGCGCTTGCCCTTCGCGCCGCCGGCCAGCAGGAGTGAGCCCATCGACATCGCCACGCCGACGCAGATGGTCTGGATGTCCGGCTTGATGAACTGCATCGTGTCGTAGATCGCGAGGCCCGAGTAGATCGACCCGCCGGGCGAGTTGATGTAGATCGAGATGTCCTTGTCCGGGTCCTGGGACTCCAGGTGCAGCAGCTGGGCCACGACCAGGTTGGCCACCGTGTCATCGATCGGCGACCCGAGGAAGATGATGCGCTCGTTGAGGAGGCGCGAGTAGATGTCGAACTCACGCTCGCCGCGCGCGGTTCGCTCGATGACCATGGGGACGAGGGGCATTTCAAGGGCCTCTTTCGCGTTCGTTCGGCCCCACACTCTAGGCGGCGGCACGCCTGAGCTCTGGCCCGGCGCGACGCCGCCCGCTACCGTGGCGGCGGGATGGTCACCCCCAACGTGCCCAACGTGCTCACGATGCTGCGCATCCTGCTCGTGCCGGTGCTGCTCGTGGCCCTGCTCGACAAGACGCCGAGCGGCGATCTCCTGGCGGCGATCGTCTTCGCCGTCGCCTCGTTCACCGACGCGATCGACGGCTACCTGGCGCGCTCGCGCGGCGCGGTCACGAACTTCGGCAAGCTCATGGACCCGCTGGCCGACAAGCTGCTCATCATCGCCGCGCTCGTGGCGCTGGTGTCGTTGCACCGCCTTCAGGCGTGGGTCGCGATGGTGATCATCGCGCGCGAGATGACCGTGACGATCCTCCGGATGGGCGCCTCCCAGCAGGGGGTCGTCGCCGGCGCCAACCCGCTCGGGAAGCTCAAGACCGTGGTTCAGGTCGCCACGATCATCGCCCTGATCGCGACGAAGTCGAGGCCCGTCTGGATCGACCTGATGGTCTACGCGACGGTGCTCGTCACCGTCGTCTCCGGGGTGGACTTCGTGTTCGGTCTCCGGCGCCGTCTGAGCGAGGCCGAGCGCGCACGTGCCAACCGCAAGGCCGCGGTCCGAGAAGGCGCCTGAGCAGGGGTTTTTCCGCGCCTCGATGGTCCGGGGTAGGAGGCCGGTTTGATTGGGGTAGGAACCGGCATTGTTTGGGGTTGACGGATCTCCAAAGGCTGCTTTTATCCGCCGCGGTCGAGTGAGGGGGCCGCTCACGAAATGGGGCGGCTCGAATTGCGTCTTCCCAAAGGATGCAGGTGAGCACCAAAACGGTTCTTCTCGCGGACGAAGAAGCCATCCTCGATGTCGAGGAGCTCCGTTCGCTGATCGCCGAGGGCCAGGAGCGCGGGTTCCTGACCTTCGAGCAGATCGCCACATGCCTCGAGGAGCTCGAGGTCACGAAGGAGCAGGTCCGGGAGCTCCACGCTCACTTGGACGAGCAGGGCATCGACGTGGTCGGCACCGACGGCAAGCCGGTTCCGCGTGAGTCGGTGCGCTCGGACGAGCCGCTCGCCGCGGCCGCGCGTCCCGCCAAGGCGGAGATCGACCTGACGGTCGAGCCGAGCCTGGACTCGCTGCGGCTCTACCTGCGCTCCATCGGCAAGGTGCCGCTGCTCACCGCCGACCAGGAGGTCAGCCTGGCCCGCCGGATCGAGCGTGGCGACATGACCGCCAAGCAGCAGATGATCGAGGCCAACCTGCGCCTCGTCGTCTCGATCGCCAAGGGCTACCTCGGCCGCGGGCTGTCTTTCCTGGACCTGATCCAGGAGGGCTCGATGGGCCTCATCCGCGCGGTCGAGAAGTTCGACTACCGGCGCGGCTACAAGTTCTCCACGTACGCGACGTGGTGGATCCGCCAGGCCGTGACGCGAGCGATCGCCGACAAGGGCCGGACGATCCGCATCCCCGTGCACATGGTCGAGAAGCTCAACAAGGTCGTGCACGTCGAGCGCCAGCTCGTGCAGTCGCTGGGCCGCGAGCCCACGCCGCACGAGGTCGCGCGCGAGGCGGACTGCACGGCGCGCGAGGTCCGGGACATCCTCCGCCTCGCCCAGCAGCCGGTCTCGCTCGAGAAGCCGGTCGGCGACGAGGACGAGTCGGAGCTCGGCGACTTCGTCGAGGACGAGTCCGCGGAGTCGCCGTTCGAGCTCGCCTCCGAGGCCCTGCGCCGCGACAACGTGCGGCGTGCCCTGCGCGCCCTGCCCCAGCGCGAGCGCGAGGTCATCGAGATGCGCTTCGGGCTCACGGGCGAGCGCCCGCGGACGCTCGAGGAGGTCGGTCGCGCGTTCAACGTGACGCGCGAGCGGATTCGCCAGATCGAGAACCACACGCTGAAGAAGCTCGAGGCGCTGCCCGAGGCGCAGCGCCTGCGCGACGCCTCCTGACTGAGGCCCGGTCGAGAGCAGCGGCGACCCGTGACCCCGGTCGCCGCCGCTGGGTCTACGGCTTGGGCCTGCTCTCCGGGTAGCGCGGCAGGCCGTCGTCGGGGATCGGCTCCCACGGCGCGGCGTAGGCGACGAACTGGCGCAGGCCGGGCCGGACGCCCGGGTCGCCGTCGATCGCGCCGAGCCGCACCGTCGCGATGACGCCGGTGTCGCCGTCGGCGCTGAAGAGCGCCGACCCGCACTCGCCGCAGAATCTCTTCTCGAAGCCCTTCTCGGGCTTCCACGTCCGAACCAGGTCCTCCCCCGCGAGGAACCGCAGCGCATCGGGTTCGACCCTCGCCTGGGCCGACGCCGCCGTGCCGGTCCGGCGCTGGCAGCGTTTGCAGTGGCAGTAGGTTGCCGGGCCGAGCGGCGCGGTCACCTCGAAGCGGACGGCGCCGCAGGCGCAGCCACCGGTCAATGGGAGCTGGACGTCCCCGGACACCTACGAAAGGCTAAACGGTGTGGCTACGCCGCGATCGCGGGGGCGAGCTCGAGGGGCCGGAGCTCCTCGTCGTCGTCCACGGGCTCGCGGAGCAGCGTTCCGTCGTCGGCGATCACGTAGACGCCCATCCGCCGCAGGGGCGGCGAGTAGGCGTGGATCGTCACCGCCGGGACGTCCCCCGCGTGCAGAACCCGGTGGATCGCCGAGGGCCCCAGCTCGAACGACTCGCCCGGTCCGTAGGTCGCCGCGACCGGCGGCCCGCCGATCGCCAGGCGCTCCTCGCGGATCTCGCCCTCGACGACGGCGATCGCCGCCGCCGAGCCGTCGTGATCGTGGAAGCCGGTGTCCTGCTCCTCCGACCAACAGATGACCCAGGCGACGACCTGCTCGTCCGTGCGCAGCGGCACGTAGACGCGGTGGTCGGACTCGTGGCGCACCAGATGGCGCCACCGCGCGGGGTCGGCGCGGAGCTCCTCGACGAGATCTCGGAGCTCCGCGCCGCTGAGGTAGGAGGAGGTGACGGCGGACATGGTCCGCCCAATACTAGACAAAAACGATCAAGAAATCCAGAATTACGTCGCTCAGTCATGCGCCAAACTCGTCCAGACCGCCGCTAAACTCGTGCGCCGGAGTCCCTGGGGGGATACCCGAGCGGTCAAAGGGGACGGGCTGTAAACCCGTTGGCTCAGCCTTCGCAGGTTCGAATCCTGCTCCCACCATCGAGCGAGAGCTTCAGCCTCACGACTCGGCCTGCGGGCGGTCCGAGCAGCCGACGCCGACGCGCGAGAACCACGGCGCCAGGTCGAACGGGCAGAGGTCGTGCGCTCGCAGCAGGGCGCTGGCGAGCATGACGGCGTCGGTGGTGGAGACCGTCGCGTCGATCGCGGGGATCTCCTCGCAGGCCCGGTCGCTGCAGGCCGCATAGAGCCGGGCTGCGGCGCTGACCAGCTTTCGCATGTCGCGCGCGTCGACGACGCTGCCGCGGCCGAGCGCGCTCTCGACGAATTCGCTCACGGTCGCGGCGAGCGCGGCGCCGTCGTGCGGAGCCAGGGCCGCGACGTCAGGCGTTGACATACGGGAGCGCGGCGGACTTCATCGGTGACATCGAACTCCTTGTTCCGGACGGCCGTGGGCCGCCGTCCGTCCTGATTCGTTCACCGCGCGCTGTCTCGAAGCGCGGCCCCGCCGGCGATCCGCCGATGCTCCCGCTTCCCGTGCCACGCGTCTGCTGTCCCGCGGGACGCACTCTCCTGGCCGCTGGACCGGGGCCCGAGGGTGGCGGCGCGCCCACCCCTTGGTGGACTTTCGGGATCGATCGCGGTGGCGCACGCTGGATGCCTCCCCAATCCGCATCCAGGAGCAGCGCCGATGACCTTCCGACTCCCCACCCTCTTGACCGCCGCGGCGGTACTCGCGGCCGCCCCGGCCGCGCAGGCCGCGGCGGCGCCCGCGCTCGCCGTGGAGAAGCACGCCACGACCGTGTCGACCTACGGCGACGCGATCGCGTGGTCGAGCTACGACGCCGCGAGCGGCGATTACAAGCTGATGCTCGATCGCGCCGGCCGGATCGCTCCCGCCGCGGTCGCGCGGTCCCGGACGGCCTTCGACGTCGACCTCGGCACGTCGCGCGGCGGCGCCCTCGTCGCCGTCTACTCGCGCGCCGGGAAGCTCTACGAGTACGTCGTCGCGTCCGCCAAGGAGCGCAAGCTCGCGGTCGCGGTCGCCGGCGCCAAACTCTCGCAGCCGACCGTGCTGGCCGGGCGGATCGCGTTCGTCGCGCGCGCCAAGGGCCACGACTCGCTCTACCTGCGCAAGGGCACGCGCGGCGTGGGCGCGGTGGTCTCCAGCTCGCCGGCGATCAGCGACCCCGACCTGTCGGGCACCCGGCTGGCGTTCGTGGCCACGACCGGCGCCGGGACGCTCCACCGCGTCGAGTCGCTGCGCGTCCAGACGCTCAGCGGCGCCGCCCGCACCGTCTACCAGGCGCGCAGCGGCGGCGCCAACGCCGCCGACATCGTCGGCCCGGCGTTCGACGCCGGCGGCACACACCTGTTCTGGGCGCGCCGGAACATCGGCGCGGGCTCGGGCAATCGCTACGTGCGGCTGACGCTCGCCTCCGGCGAGCTTGCCTACGCGATCGGCACCGACAAGCTCTACAGCGCGAGCTGGATCCGCGCGGCCGACGGGTTCGCGACCGCGCTGATCGGCGCCGACGACGACGCCTCCGCGCCCGGCGACGGCGTGACCGTCGCGACGACCGGCCCGCTCGCCTTCACCGCCCGCCCGTAGCTCAGGCGTCGGCGAGCCGCCGCAGCAGCGGCGCGACCTGGTCGAGCAGCGCG
>JAOPZQ010000326.1 GCA_025964075.1 Solirubrobacterales bacterium
CAACGCGCGGACGGGTGTGCTGAGCCGGCGCTGCGCGGCGCTCAGGAGACAGCACGCGGTTGCCACGAGGACGCCGGCGGGTCTGATCGTGAGGGCGTTGACGAAGTAGCCGGTGAAGGCGGGGAAGCCGCCCCACGCGACGGCGAACCACGCGTCGCTGTGGAAGCGTCCCCCGGCGAGCTCGAGGTTGTAGGCGGGAACGAGGAACGTGCCCGCGACCACGAGCGGCGCGAGCAGCGGCGACACGACCACGATCGCGGCCACGCCGATCGCGACCGCCCCGGTCAGCGAGATGACCGCGAGCGCGATCAGGGCTCGGCGGGTCAGCGCCGTCTTCAACGGCCGGCCGTTGAGCTCGTCGAGCGCGTGCGCGCTCACGCCGACGGCGAGCGCGAACGCGCCGAGCGCGGCGCCCAGACGGTCGGCGTGCACCGTGGGCGCGGCGGCGGCGCCGAGCATCACGTAGCTGAGGTGCCACGCCGTGTAGGGCGGATGGAGGATCGTGACCAGGTCGCGCCAGCCGCCCGTCCGCAAGGCGTAGAACGCCGGCCGGTCAAGCTCACCGGACGCCGTCGGCGCTCCTGATCCCCGACATCACCAGTCCGGCGCCAAAGCTCAGGCGCTGCTCCTGCACGTCGCGGATCCCGGCCGCGCGCCACAACGCGGGCAGGTCCGGCTCGCGCGCGTGGAGCTCCTCGATGCTCGGCCCGAGGAAGCGTCCGACCTCGACCCACGCCGAGGAGACGAGACGGCCGAGCAGCGGCAGCCCGACCCGCGTGTGCACTCGCCACAGGGCGCGCAGGAACGCGGACGGAGGGACGCCGAACTCGACCATGCCGATCCGACCCCCGGGCCGCACGACCCGAGCGAGCTCGCGCATCGTCGCCGCGCGATCGTCCACGTAGCGGAGCAGATAGGTGAACGTCAGCGCGTCGAACTCCCCGTCGGCGAAGGGAAGCCGCTCGGCGTCTCCGCGGACGAACGTCAGGCGATCGGCGCGCCCCGGAACGTCCTCCGCTCGCCCCCGCGCCCGCGCCAGCATGTCCTCGCTCTGATCGAGCCCGGTGACGTCGCAGCCGGCGCGAGCGACGAGCTCGAACGCGACGAGACCGGTGCCCGTCGCGACGTCGAGCACGCGTTGACCGGGCCGCGCGTCGATCGCGCTGACCAGGGCACGGCGCCAGCGCGGATCTTGCCCGAAGCTGAGCACGGCACCCATCCGATCGTAATGCCCGGGCAGACCGGCGAAGAGGTTCAGCGCGTGGCGCTTACGGGGGGAGGACTGGCTGTCCGCGGAGCTGGCCACGAGCACGATCAAGCCTACCCCCGCCACGCGCACGCAGAAGCGTAACTTGGAGGCGATGCCGCGCACGTCCCGCGACCCCGTCCTCGCGGAGCACGCGATGGTGGCCACGAGCCAACCGCTCGCGAGCGCCGCCGGCCTGCGGCTGCTGCGCGCGGGCGGCAACGCCGTCGACGCGGCGCTCGCGGCGGCGGCGGTCCTCTGCGTCGTGGAGCCGATGATGACCGGGCTCGGCGGCGATCTCTTCGCGCTCGTGGCCGGACCCCGCGAGGCGCCGATTGGCCTCGACGCCGCCGGTCCGGCTCCCGTCACCGCGGATCCCGCCAGCCCGGTCCATGCTCGCGGCCCGCGCTCGGCGACCGTGCCGGGAGCCGTCGCCGGTTGCGCGCTGCTCGCCGAGCGCTTCGCCCGATTCGGCCTCGACCGCCTCCTCGCCGGGGCGATCGAGATCGCGCGTGAGGGCTTCACGGTCACGCCGATCGTCGCGGACTGGTGGCGATCGTCCAACCCTCCCGGCTTCCCGGCGGCGCCGGTCGCGGGCGAACGGCGGGCGAACCCCGCTCTCGCGGCCATGCTCGAGCGAGTCGCCGACGAAGGACCGCAGGCGATCTACGGCGGGCCGATCGCCGCGCAGATCGCCGAGGCGAGCTGGCTGAGCGAGGCGGACCTCGCCGCCTATCGGCCGCGGTGGGTCACGCCCCTGCGCGGCGGCTATCGCGGGCGGGTCGTGTACGAGATGCCGGCGCCGACGCAAGGGATCGCGGCGCTCGAGGCGCTGGCGCTGCTCGACCGCACCGAGCCGACGCTGTCCGAGCAGGTGCGCTGCGTCGCGCTCGCCCTCGAGGACGCGGCCGCGCACGTCCGGGACGGCGCGGACGTGTCCACGCTGCTCGCTCCCGACCGACTGGCCATGCGCGCAGAGGCCACGCCCGCCCTCGCGACCGAGCCCTCCGGCTCGACGGTCTACGTCGCGGCCGTGGACGGCGACGGGCTCTGCGCGTCGCTCATCCAGAGCCTCTTCCATCCGTTCGGCTCCGGGGTCGCGGTGGGGGAGACCGGGATCGTCCTCCAGAGCCGCGCCGCCGGCTTCGCCGTCGAGGGCAGCGTCAATCCCGGCCGACGGCCGTTTCACACGCTCATGCCGGCGCTGCTCGCCGACGGAGACGACCTGCTCGGGCCCTTCGGCGTGGTCGGCGGCTCGATGCAGGCCCAAGGACAGGTGCAGCTGCTGTCCGCCCTGCTCGACGGCGGCGCCGATCCTCAGGCCGCGGTCGAGCGCCCGCGCTTCCGGATCGACGACGGGAGCGTCCTGCTCGAACGCGGACTCTGGGACCGGGCGCAGGATTTCGAACGCGCGGGGATGCCGGTCGTTCGCGGGGAGGACTACAAGCGGTTCGGCGGGGGTCAGATGATCGTGCGCCGGCCCGGCGGGGGATGGAGCGGGGGCTCCGACCCGCGCAAGGACGGGTGCGCCCTCGGAATGTGACGAAGACAGGGTTGACAGTCGCGTAAACCGTCACTACGGTGTCGCTTGACACTCTTGTAAACCAAGACGGGGGAGCGACCATGGCGCACACGGCCACCCACGAGCTCGATTCACCAGACGGCGCGACGTATCGACCCCGGCCGTGGTCGGTGCTCGCGCTGCTCTGCGTGGCGCAGTTCATGGTGATCCTCGACATCACGATCGTGAACGTGGCACTGCCCTCGATCGGGGCGGCGCTCCACTTCGCCGCGGCCGACCTGCAGTGGGTCGTCACCGCCTACGTCATCTGCAGCGGCGGCCTCCTGCTGATCGGGGGGCGCGCCGGTGACCTGCTCGGGCGGCGAACGGTGTTCATCGCCGGCCTGCTCGTGTTCACCACCGCCTCGCTGGCCAGCGGACTCGCGCTGACCTCCGGCGTCCTCGTCGCGAGCCGTGCGCTCCAGGGAGTCGGCGCGGCGATGCTGACCCCGTCGGCGCTCTCGATCGTCGCCACGACCTACGAAGGAGCGCAGCGCGCGACCGCGCTCGCCGTCTGGGGGGCGATCGGCAGCGCCGGCGCCGGGGCCGGCGTGATCGTCGGCGGGATGCTCACGACGTGGCTGAGCTGGGAGTGGGTCTTCCTCGTGAACGTGCCGGTCGGGCTGGCGGCGGCGGCCCTCGGCACACGCGTCGTTCCCGCGGTGCCGCGGATCGCGACGGGCCGGCCGCTGGACATTCCCGGCGCGTTGGCGGTCGTCGCCGGCCTGGCCGTCCTCGTGTACGCGGTGTCGGGCGCTCCCGACCACGGCTGGGGCTCCGCGCGGACGATCGGCCTGCTCGGCGTCGCCGCGGGGCTGCTCGTGGCGTTCGCGACGCTCGAGCGAACCGTCGCGCGTCCCCTCCTCCCGCCGTCGATCTGGAAGGTCCGATCGCTCGCGTCGGGCGCCGCCTTGATGCTCGGCACGACCGGCGTGCTCGCGGGCGCGTTCTATCTCAACTCGCTCTACCTCCAGCGCGTGCTCGGGTGGTCGGCGCTGGAGACGGGCCTCGGCTTCCTGCCGCTCGTCGCGGCGATCGGAGCCGGGGTCCACGCCGCGGGCCATCTCCTGCAGCGGTTCGGCGCGCGGATCGTCGTCATCACGGGCATGACGCTCATCGCGGCGGGCGCCGCGCAGCTCGCGCTCGCCCCGGACCACGCCGGCTATCTGGCCAACCTCCTGCCGGGGTTCCTCGTCCTCGGAGCCGGGATCGGACTGGTGTTCCCGGCCGTGCAGATCACGGCGATGAGCGAAGTCGACCACGAGCGCGCCGGACTCGCGTCGGGGCTGATGATGACCGCGCACGAGCTCGGCGCCGCCCTCGGCATCGCGGTGCTCTCGGCGATCGCCGTCGCCGCCGGCAGCGG
>JAOPZQ010000345.1 GCA_025964075.1 Solirubrobacterales bacterium
ACGCGGCGACCGGCGGGGAGCAGCAGACGGAGGCGGCCACCCGCAACCCGCGCGGCGGTGGCACGGCCGTTCACGGTTGCCCGCGCCACACGCGTGTGACGCGGCAGCGCCAGGAGGAGTGCGCGGCGGCGGCAGGATCGGGGGCCGTGGCCCACGGCCGGGGCCGGTGCCGCCGGCGCCTCGGCGCACGGCATGGCCGTCTCGCGCTTGCTGTAGCGGGAGAGGAACCGCCACGAGATCTCGGCGCCGTTCGGGCCCTTGGGGTCCGTGAAGCTCGCAAGCTTCGGGTCGCTCGAGCCACCCGGCCAGAAGTGGTTCATGCCGTGGATCGACCAGCGCTCGCCGACGATGCAGCCGTCCGGGTCGCGGTAGGTGCTGACGGTCGAGGCGTAGCCGCCTGGCTTGGGTTCCTCGCGGATGGAGGACGGCCTCAGGCGGATCGGGCCGTCCTGGGTGCCGCTGATCACGAGGTTGTTCGTCCGCAGGCCCTGCTCGAGGGCCTTGTCGGCGCACGGAGGGGTGATGCCCTGGTCCGCATCGCCTCCCATGACGAGGCGCGGGACGACCCGTGCGCGCGACCCCATCTCGCCGTACGCGAGCTGCGCGCTGACCGCGACCGGGGTCGTGACCGGGTTGCCCACCAGGCATTCGGGGTCGGCGTACGCTCCGCCGGCATTGATCGCCACCGCGGCGTAGAGGTCCGGGTACGCGGCGGCCATGATCGACGTCATGAAGGCGCCCGCGGACATGCCCACCATGTAGACGCGCTCCGGGTCGATGCGCCAGCGAGCCATCACGGCGCGCGTCATCCCGGCGATCGCCGCGGCGTCCCCGGAGTCCCGGTGCCAGCTGGTCGGCACGGGGAACCGCCAGCACCGCATCGTCGGGCCCGGCTGCAGCGTCGCGATGGCATCGACGTCGGGGTAGAGCACGACGAAGCCCTCGCGCTCGGCGACGCGGTTGTAGAGGTTGGCGCGCATCTGCTGGTCGGCGGTGGTCTGGCAGCCGTGCGTCATGACGACGAGCGGTGCCGGGCGCGTGCGGCCGTACGTGGTCGGGACGTAGACGATGTACGGGTAGGTCGCCGGCCCCGACCCGTAGTGCAACGTCTGCGTGGAGCCGGGGTCGGGGGGATCGGCGGCGCGCGCGGACGCGGGGGGGACCGCCGCACGCGGCTCGAACGCCACCGGCGCCGAGGGCGCGTCGGCTGCCCAGGCGCTCGCCGTCACGGTCGCCGCCGTAGCGAGTGCAGCCGCGACGCCGATCCACCCTCGGCGTCTCCGCCGATCGCCGGGCGGCTCATGACTCGGTCCTCCCACGCGCTCTCCCTTGCCTGCCTGTCGACCCACGCCTGCCGCATGTACCAAGAAGCGGTTGATAGTACACCTGATGGTATTGTCGCGTCGTGCCACAGACCGCGCTCACGGACGGGGCCGCACCAGATGTCGCACTCGCCGAGCCCCGGCGCTTCTCCTCTCGCCAGGAGGAGGTGCTCGATGTCGTCGAGGCCGTGTTCCTCCGCGAGGGCGTGCGCGCCGTGAGAATCGGCCGACTCGCAGCCGAGGCCCGCTGCTCGCGCAGCACGCTCTACGAGCTGGCGCCGAGCAAGGAGGAGCTCCTGCTCATCGTCCTCGACCGCATGATGCACCGGATCATGTCGCGCGGCGTGCAGGCGATCCGGCGGGAGTCCGACCCGGTGGAGCAGATCCGGGCGATGCTCACGAGCGGCGCGCTGGACTTCGCACCGCTCGGTCCGAGGTTCATGGAGGCCGTCCGGGACTACCCGCCCGCGAGACTGCTGTTCGATCGGCGCATCGCCGACTCGCGCGACGCACTGGAGCGGCTGGTCCGTGAGGGAACCGAACAAGGGCGCTTCCAGTCGGTTCACCCGCGCGTCGTCGCCGAGGCCATCTTCGTGGTCGTCCTCAGGTTCACCGAACCGGAGTTCGTCCGCTCCGCCGGCGTGAGCTCGTCGATCGCGCTCCGCGAGTGCGTGGACCTGCTCGTCGACGGCCTGCGGCCCCGCTGACTGGACGACAGTGCACGAGCGCCAGCGTGCGAGGCCTACCGCCGCTTCGAGGCAAGGCTCCGGCGTTGCTCATCGCGATCAAACCTTTTCGTTGTGACGGGTGGCGCCGGACCTGGGGTGAGTCACGGGAGGACGACGAGCTTGCCGGTCGCCGATCCGTGTTCGATGTGCGCGTGCGCTTGGGCGATCTCGTCCAGCGCGTAGGTGCGGTGGATGGGGACGGTGAGGCGGCCGGCGGCGACCGCGTCGAGGTAGGCCTGGAAGATGTCGCTGGGGAGGTCGGCGGCGTCGCCGCCGTAGGCGGTGAGCCGGACGCCCGTCGGGAGGTAGTCGATCGGGTAGAAGTCCGCGACGGTCCACTCGTTGCTCAGCATGCCGGTGAAGCACACGACGCCGTGGACGGCGGTGGCGCGGAGGGTGTCGGGGAGCGTGTTGGTGCCGACGAGCTCGAGCGCCGCCTCGACGCCGTCCGGGACGATCTCTCGCGCCTGCGCTGCGACGTCACCGTCGTCGAGGAGGACGTGCTCGACGCCGATCGCCTCGAGCGCCGCCACGCGGTCGGGTTGGCGGGTCGTGGAGAGGACCGTGAGGCCCCGGTCCTTGGCGAGGATCGCCGCGGCCATCCCGACCGACGAGGTGCCGCCCCGGATCAGCAGCGTCTGGCCGGGCCTCGCGTCGAGGCCGACGGTCAGCGAGCCGTGGGCGGTCTGCAGCATCTCGGGGATCGCGCCCAGCGTCGCCCAGTCGAGCTCGGAGCGAAACGGGATCACCTGGGTCGCCGGCACGCTGGTGTACTCGGCATAGCCGCCGTCGAAGGTGCGGCCCATGCCACCCATCATCGCCGCGACCTGCTGGCCTTCCTCGAACTCGCTCCCGGGCGCAGCGACGACGACGCCCGTCGCCTCGATGCCGAGCACGCGCGGGAAGGTGACGCCCTGCGCGAGGCCCAGGCGCATGTGCAGCTCCGAGCGATTGATCCCGAACGCCTTGATCCGGATGAGCACCCAACCCGGGGGCGGTTCCGGGACCGGAAGCTCGCGGATCCGCAGTGCCTCGGGCGAGCCCGGGGCGTCGAGCACGACGGCGCGCATCGTCGCGGTCATGTCCCGTCCGCGTGATCGATGGAGGTCAGCAGCCGGGACACGTAGTCGCTCAGTTGCCGCTGCTCGTCGGGGCGCAGGACGCCACCCAGGATGCCGTCCACCTCCGCCTCGTAGGTCTTGACCGCGGCGGTCAGCTTGCGCTTGCCGGCTGCGGTGAGCACCACGCGTGAGGCGCGGCGGTCGTCGGGATCCGACTGACGCGCGATCAACGCGGCTCGCTCGATCCGGTCGACGAGCTTGCTCGTTCCCCCCACGGTGACGCGCAGCGCCCGAGCGAGGTCGCCGACACGCATGCCGCCGCCGCGCGCGCGAGCGATGAAGAGCAGCGATTCGAAGAACGCCAGCGGAAGCTCGTGCGACTCCCGCAAGCGGGCATCGACGCGATCCCACAGCGCGATCTCCAAGCGGATCAGGTCGGTGGCCCACGAGACGCCGTCAACGGCACTCATGTGAGCCCCTGGTCTTCGCTCTCCCGGCGATCGGGCATGCCACCACCCTACCATATGTATTCCATGGAAATTAGTTCCGCGGACTCCATACCGGCAACCGATATACCTCGCTGGTTCCCGAGGATGCCGGCGCGGACCAGTGCCCTGCTTTTGGGCCGAGAGGCGAGTCTTCGCATCGGCGCAGGGTCATTGAGGCCGGCGGCTTCTTCGTCGTGGTTCGTCACCGGCGGGCGGTTGCGGCGCGAGCAGGCGATGGACCTCTTGTGTGGAGTCGCGTGCGGGGCTGGTGTCGTTGTCGTGATTGCGCAGGAGGTCGTGAAGGTCCGTCAGGGCGCGAATGATCGCCTCGCGGCGGCGAGCCGGGAGCTCGGCGAGCAGCGGCTGTAGGACTTCCTCGTTGGCGTTGCGGGCCTGGACCTGTCGTGCCCGGCGCTGCACCTCCTCGGGGACGTGGACGATGGTGCGTCGTCCGTCTGCCGGGTCTGAGCGGGTCTGGGCCCAGTTGCGCCCGCCTAGCCCTACGACAGCGCTTGAGACGCGGCTTTGCGCGTAGCCGGTGCGCTGGGCGAGCTCGGTGATCGTGCTCGGCCCGTGGTCCAGGAGGTCGTACATCACGATCAGCTCCGCCGTCGGCACGCCGGGCGCCAGCTCGCGGATATCGGCTTGGCCCGCCTCGGCCAGGCGTTGTCCTAGCCAGATCAGGTCTCTCACGTTCACGGCGTCTAGGGTAGCTCTCGACAGATGCATCTTATGCGATGTATCTTGTAAGATACAACGACCTGCACCCAACGGGAGGAGCCCCATTGCTGGCGCAAGCGATGATCATCAACGCCGTAGTCCTGCTCGTGGTTCTTGAATCCGACGTCGGCCCGCAGCGGACGATCACCCGTTTCCGCGTCATCCGCCCGCTCGTGTCCGCCTGTCTCATCGTTCCGTTCTTCATCAAGGGCGCCGCCACCACAGGTACGGGTCTCATGCTCGAGATCGCCCTGGCAGCAGCTGGAATCGCCCTCGGCCTGGCCACCGCCTCGATGATGAGCGTGTATCGCAGCCCCAAGACAGGCAAGGCCGTGACGCGGGCCGGTCTCGGCTACGCCGGGCTGTGGACGGCGGTCATCGGTGCCCGAGCGGCGTTCTCCTACGGCTCGGTCCACTGGTTCGGTCCGCAATTTGGGCGATGGATGGCAAACCACTCGGTCACCTCGTCGGCTGTCACGGACGCGCTCATCTTCATGGCCGTCGGGATGCTGCTCACACGCGTGATCGCGATGGGCGTCCGCGCCAAGAACCTGCCCGCGCACGGCGTCATCACATGAAGCGGACGCCAAGGGACCCAGTTCGTCGAAAACGGATCGCGCCTCGGCGGCGGAGACTTCCTCGACGCCGCCGAGCAGCCCGCGGCCGCGGTTGTTGACCAGCACGTCGATGCCCGCGAACCCCTCGACGGTCTCCTGGACGGCGCGCTCAGCCTGCTCGGATGAGGTGACGTCCAGCGGCAGCGTGAGCCGTCTGGACGCGCCTGACGCCACCCGCTCGCACTCACGCACCACCAGTGCTGTCGGGGCGAGCGGGTGGCGTCAGATCACGCCCAGCCGCACGCGAATCTGAACCCGAATTTCCGCATCACGACACTAGCCGGTGCAGCCACCCAGCTGCTGCAGCTCCCGCCGGTAGCGCACCATCGTCGCGTGGCGCATATCGCCGTGCGTCTGGTTGCGCAGGGCGGGCACGAGCTCGTGGTGGTAGGGCGAGGACAGGCTCTCGTTGTGCCCGATCACGTTCTTGACCGGGATGCCGAAGCGGCAGCGCAGCCACCGTGTGAGCTTCAACGACGCGGCGAGTTGCCGCGGGTCGCCCATCACGTCGCCGTCGGTGAACCCGGTGTGCTCGATGCCGATCGCCGTCCAGTTGAGGCCGACGGTGTGGCGGCAGCGAATCGTCACCGAGACCATCTGGTAGATCGTGCCGTTCCCGTCGACCACGAAGTGCGCGCACACCTGCGGTAGCTCGTGGAGCTCGGGGTCGGGCACGTCGGGCGCGAACGTGTTGAAGTCCGCCTGCGCGGTCGCGGCCTCGGAGACGTGCTCGACGATCACGTGCGGGTGCGTGAGCCGGTAGGTCGCGTCCCCGTAGTGGCGCTTGGAGTAGCGGACCATCTCCGCCTTGCGCTTCGCGGTGAAGGGGATGCGCTTCTGGACGACCCGCGGGGCGGGAGGAAAAAGGGGTCTGACCCCTTTTTCCTGCGCCGCCGGGAACGCGGCGAGCGCCGCCGTGAGGAAGAGCGCGGCGAACATCAGCGCTGCTCCACCGGGCACCAGTAGGTCGTCCGGCCGCCG
>JAOPZQ010000046.1 GCA_025964075.1 Solirubrobacterales bacterium
GGCGGTCCGCAGGCGCTGGCGGCGCGCATCGACGCCGGCGAGCTCGTGGCCGACTTCGGTCCGCGGCAGCCGAACGCCACCGCCGGGGCGACGCTCGTCGCCGCGCGGCCGCCGCTCGTCGCCTTCAACCTCGTCCTCGAGGAGGCCGACCTCGCGACGGCGAGGCGCGTCGCGGCGCTCGTGCGCGAGGGTGGGGAGGAGGGGCTCGCCGGCGTCCGGGCGTTGGGGCTCGAGCTGCCCGCGCGGCGGGCCGTGCAGCTCTCCTTCAACGTCGAGGACCATCGGGCGACGCCGCTGGCCGAGCTCGTCACCGCGGTTCGCGCGCACGCGCGCGTACGCGAGGCGGAGCTCGTCGGGCTCGCACCCGCGGCGGCCTTCGACGGGTTCCCGCGCGACCTCCCGATCGCCGGGTTCGAGCCCGAGCGCCAACTCATCGAGCGGGTGCTGGCCAACTCACCGAGCGGGTGGTCGGTACCCAAGTAAGCTGAAAGAGAACGCCATGGCCCAGACGAAGCGCAAGCGCCGAACCAAGCACCGGGGCAACGCCGCCGGCGTCGTCACCGCGCGCGGACGCACCGGCGGGCCGGTCAAGGCTCCGGACCCCAAGCAGCGCAACCGGTCGAGCGGCGCCGAGCGGCGCGCCGCGCGCTACGACAAGCCGCCGACGTGGAGGGCGTCCGCCCAGCGCGCCGGGCTCACGTGCGTGATCCTCTTCGCCGCGCTGATGCTCATCCCGGGACCGAAGCACGACGTCGCCGCGGTCGGCGCCCTGACGGTCCTGGCGTTCGCGTTCTACGTCCCGATGGGCTACGTGATCGACAACGCCCTCTACAAGCGCCGGCAGAAGCGCAAGGCCGAGGCCAAGCAGTGATCGACGTCCACGGCTTCACGGTCGGGCAGGTCCAGGAGAACTGCTACGTAGTCCGCCCCGAAGGCGGGGATCGCGCGGTGATCGTCGACCCGGGCGAGGAGGCGCCGCGCCTGCTCGCGGCGATCGACGAGCTCGGCGTGACCATCGACGGGATCCTGGTCACCCACACGCACTTCGACCACGTGGGTGCCGTCGCGCCGGTGGCCGAGGCGACGGGCGCCGAGGTGTGGTGCCCGGAGCTCGAGCTCCCGGTCCTCGCCGACATCATGCGCTTCGTTCCGTGGCCCGGCTTCGGCCCGTACGAGAGCTACGACGCCGAGCACGCGGTCACCGGCGGCGAGACGATCGAGCTCGCGGGGCTCACCTTCGACGTGATCTTCACGCCGGGCCACTCGCCCGGTCACGTGACCTACGCGGTCCGCGACGAGGACTCGCTGTTCAGCGGCGACGTCCTCTTCCAGGGCTCGGTCGGGCGGACGGACCTGCCCGGCGGCGACGGGCCGACGCTCCTGCGCTCGATCGCGACACTGCTCGAGACCCATCCGGACGAGACCACGGTCTACCCGGGCCACATGGGCGTGACCACGCTCGGCCGCGAGCGCGCCACCAATCCGTTCCTGACCGAGCTCGCCCAGCAGTGAGCGAGCGCATCCAGGCGCCCCGGGGCACGTACGACGTGCTGCCCGAGGAGGCGGCGCGCCGCGCCGAGGTCGAGGCGATCGCGCGGCGGATCCTCGGGGGAGCGGGCTACGGCCGGATCGAGACGCCCGTCTTCGAGGCGACCGATCTGTTCGCGCGCGGCGTCGGCGAGGCGACCGACATCGTGCGCAAGGAGATGTACACGTTCGACGACGGCGGCGGGCGGATGGTCACGCTGCGGCCCGAGGGCACGGCGCCGATCTGCCGCGCGTACCTCGAGCACGGAATGCACAAGCTCCCGCAGCCGGTGCGCCTGTGGTACCTGAGCTCGTTCTTCCGGCGCGAGCGCGCGCAGGCCGGGCGCTACCGCCAGTTCTGGCAGATCGGCGCCGAGGCGTTCGGCTCCGAGGCGCCCGAGGTCGACGCCGAGACGATCCTCCTGCTCGCCGAGCTGCTCGAGGCGCTCGGCGTGAAGGGCACGCGCCTGCGCCTGGGCTCGCTCGGCATGCCCGAGACCCGCGCCGCCTACCGCGAGCGGCTGCAGGCCTATCTCCACACGCACGAGGACGAGCTTCCCGCCGAGGTCCGCGAGCGCATCGACCTCAACCCGATGCGCGCGTTCGACGCCGACGATGCCGGCACGAAGCGCGTGATGGAGAGCGCGCCGCGGCTGATGGACGAGCTCGCCCCCGAGGACGCGGAGCACTTCGCGCAGGTCCGCACGCTCCTCGACGACGCCGGCCTCGCGTACGAGATCGACGCGACGCTGGTGCGCGGCCTCGACTACTACACGCGCACGGTGTTCGAGTTCACCTCCGACGCCCTCGGCGCCCAGAGCGGCGTCGCGGGCGGCGGCCGCTACGACAAGCTCGTCGAGCAGATCGGCGGCCAGCCCACGCCTGCGGTCGGCTGGGCGGCCGGGATCGAGCGGATGCTGATGGCGGGGGAGGGCGTGCGCGCTCCCGAGCTGCCCGTCGACCTGTACGTGGCGCTCGCGGCGGCGGACGCGCGTCGCGCCGGCTTCCGCCTCGCGAACGAGGCGCGGCGGGCCGGCCTCGCCGCCCAGGTCGAGGTCGCCGGACGCTCCCTGAAGGGCCAGCTCAAGCACGCGAACCGCATCGGGGCGCGGCACGTCGCGGTGCTCGGCGCCGAGGGCGCGAGCGTCAAGGACATGGAGAGCGGGGAGGAGGAGACGATGCCCGTCGAGCAGGTCATCCCCGCGGTCCTCCGAGGCCGGCGATGAAGCCGCCGCGCGCGAACCTCTACCGGGACGCGTGGTCCGGCACGGTCGACCGGCTGCGCATCGGCGACGAGGTCCGCGTCGCCGGCTGGGTCCACCGGCGCCGCGACCACGGCGGGCTCGTGTTCATCGACCTGCGCGACCGCTCGGGCCTGCTGCAGCTCGTCTTCCATCCCGAGAGCGCGCCCGAGGCCCACGCCACCGCGCACCGACTGCGCTCCGAGCACGTGATCAGCGCCCGCGGCGCCGTCGTCGAGCGCGAGGCGGGCAACGTCAACCCGAACCTGCCGACCGGGGAGGTCGAGGTCCACGTCGCCGAGCTCGAGGTTCTCGCCGAATCCGACACGCCGCCGTTCCCGATCGACGAGGAGGGCCCGCTCGACGAGGGCCTCCGCATCAAGCACCGCCCGCTCGACCTGCGCCGGGCGCAGATGCAGCGCTCGCTCGCGCTCCGCCACACGATCGTCACGACGATGCGCGAGGCGCTGAACGAGCGCGACTTCCTCGAGATCGAGACGCCGGACCTGACGCGCTCGACGCCCGAGGGGGCGCGCGACTTCCTCGTTCCCGTGCGGAACCCGCCGGGCAGCTTCTGGGCGCTGCCGCAGTCGCCGCAGCTCTTCAAGCAGCTGCTGATGATCGCCGGCTACGAGCGGTACTACCAGATCGCTCGCTGCTTCCGGGACGAGGACTCGCGCGCCGACCGCGCGCCCGAGTTCACCCAGCTCGACATGGAGATGTCGTTCGTGGGCGAGGACGACGTGATCGAGGCGACCGAGGCGACGATGGCGGCGGTGTTCGCCGCCGCCGACTTCGAGGCGCCGGCGCCGCCGTGGCGGCGGATCCCGTATCCCGAGGCGATGCTCCGCTACGGCTCCGACAAGCCCGACCTGCGCTTCGGCCTCGAGATCGTCGATCTCGGCGAAGCGCTCCGCGGCTCGGAGTTCAAGGTCTTCTCCGGCGCGCTGGACTCGGGCGGGGTCGTCCGCGGCCTGAACGCCGGCGCGCTCGAGGCGCCCCGCTCGGAGCTCGACGAGCTGACCGAGCTGGCGAAGAAGGAGGGCGCGAAGGGCCTCGTCTGGGCCTTCGTCGAGGAGGGCGGCACGTGGCGCTCACCGATCGCCAAGTTCCTCTCCGGGGACGAGATCGCGGCCGTCACGCAGCGGCTCGGCGGGAGGCCCGGCGACCTCCTCCTGCTCGTCGCCGACGCGGCCGGCGTCGCGGCGGAGACGCTCGGGGGGCTGCGCGTCGCGCTCCGCGACCGCCATGACCTCGTGCCCGCCGACGCCGCCCACCAGATCTTCTGGGTCGTCGACTTCCCGATGTTCGCGTGGAACGCCGACGAGCGCCGCTGGGACGCGATCCATCACCCGTTCACCGCGCCGCTCGGCGACCTCGACGACCCGGCCAGCCTGACGTCGCGCTCCTACGACCTCGTCCTCGACGGGCACGAGATCGGCGGCGGCTCGATCCGCATCAGCTCGCTCGAGGTGCAGCAGAAGGTGTTCGAGCTTCTCGGGATCGACGCCGAGCAGGCGCAGGCGCGCTTCGGCTTCCTGCTCGACGCGCTGCGCTAC
>JAOPZQ010000371.1 GCA_025964075.1 Solirubrobacterales bacterium
GGCCCGGGCCCTGGCCCCGGCCCGCCGCCGCCGGCGCCCGGCGTGCCGGCGCTGTCGAAGCCGAGGCTCTCCAACGGCAAGGTCGTCTTCACGCTGTCGAGCCCCGGATCGGTGACGCTGCTGCTCCAGCGCGCGGTCGCCGGCCACCGCACCCACGGCCACTGCGTGGCGGGGAAGAAGCGCACGCACAAGTGCACGGCGTACACGACCGTGGCGAAGATCGTGCGCTCGGGTCTCGCGGCGGGCGGGGTCTCGATCACGCTCCCCAAGAAGGTGCACGGGCACAAGCTGAAGCGCGGCAAGTACCACGTGGTCGTGACGCCGGCGAGCGCGACGGGCAAGGCGGGCACGTCGCGGACGCTGGCGCTCGTGCTGCGCTGATGGCCGGGCGGGTCAGCCGCCGTTGTAGTTGTGCGCCGGCCAGCTCGTGATCTTGGGCGGCTCCCCCTGGGACATGGCCTCCTCGCCGACGATGTCGCCGATCGCCGGCAGCACCTTCTCGCCGAGGAAGCGGTCGAACGTGGCGCGGTCCTCCCACACGTCGATGATCCGCCAGCCGCCGTCCGGCGACGGACCGGCGCAATGGAAGATCAGCCCCTCGGGCGGGCTCCCCGGCGGGTTGACCCGATTGTTCACCTGCTCATACATGTCCGCGTCCATCCCTACCGCGAACTCCAACCACACGACGTCGGCCATGGCGCTCCTCCTGCTCGGGTGAGGCGACCATACGCGGCGGCAGGGACCTGGCGCAACCCCCCGCTAACCGATCGGCCGGGATGCCTGCTCGAGCCCGCCGAGCCCCGTCCACAGCGCGTGCATCGCCGCGGTGGTGAGCTCCTCGCGCGAGACGTCGGGATGGCTGTGCCACCAGCGCACCGCGCCGTGGAGCGCCGACTGCTGCAGGGCGAAGACGGCCTGGCCGACGGGGCTCTTCGGGTCGATGCCGGCGCGCCGCGCGTCCGGCGCGAGCATCTCGGCGAGCAGCCGGTTCGCCTCCGACCGGTGGCGGCGATGGTCGGCGGCCGCGTCGGGGTCGAGCGGGGGCTGCTCGGGGTAGAGGAGCCGCCAGGCGAGCGGCTCGTTCTCGGCGAACGCGAAGAAGGCGTCCATCGTCGCGCGCATGCGCTCCTCCATCGGCGCGTCCGCGACGAGCGCCTCGCGGAAGTGGGACAGCAGCACGGCCTGCTTGTCCGCCAGCAGCGCGACGAACAGCGCCCGCTTGGAGGGGAAGTGGTCGTAGAGGACGGAGCGGGTGACGCCGGCCGCCGCGCCGATCCGGCCCATGGATGCCGCCTCGTAGCCCTGGGTTGCGAACTCCGCCAGCGCCGCCTCGACGATGAGGACGCGGCGGGCGGAGGCGGGCAGGCGGCGCCTGGGGGCCTCGAGAGGCATCTTCTCTATTATTAGCGACAGGGGTGTCGGTTATCCCGCCGACGCACCACCTCGACCACCCGGAGCGCACATGCCTGCTACTGACGCCCTGGTCTTCGACGCCATCCGCACCCCGCGCGGAAAGGGCAAGACCAATGGCTCCCTGCACACCACCAAGCCGGTCGATCTCGTCGTCGGGTTGATGCACGAGATGCTCAGCCGCAACGCACGACTCGACCCGAATCGGGTTGACGACGTCGTCCTCGGCTGTGTCTCGCCGGTCGGCGACCAGGGGGCGGACGTCGCCAAGACCGCGGCGATCAAGGCCGGCCTGCCGGACACGGTGGCCGGCGTCCAGCTCAACCGGTTCTGCGCCTCCGGCCTCGAGGCCGTGAACATCGCCGCCCAGAAGGTCGCCTCCGGGTGGGAGGACCTCGTCTTCGCCGGCGGCGTCGAGTCGATGTCGCGCGTCCCGATGGGCTCCGACGGCGGCGCCTGGGCGATGGACCCGCAGACGAACTACGACACGTCGTTCATCCCGCAGGGTGTTGGCGCCGACCTGATCGCCACGGTCGAGGGCTTCAGCCGCGAGGACGTCGACGCCTACGCCGCGCGCTCGCAGGAGAAGGCGGCCGCAGCGCAGTCCGAGGGCAAGTTCAACGGGTCGGTCATCCCGGTGCTCGACCTCAACGACCACGTCGTCCTCGACCACGACGAGTTCATCCGGCCGGGCACGACGGTGGAGACGCTCGGCAACCTCAAGCCCTCCTTCCAGGTCATGGGCGAGATGGGCGGCTTCGACGCCGTCGCGCTCCAGAAGTACCACTGGATCGAGAGGATCGAGCACGTCCACACGCCGGGCAACTCCTCCGGCATCGTCGACGGCGCCTCGCTCCTGGCGATCGGCAACGAGCGGACGGGCGACGATCTCGGCCTGACGCCGAAGGCACGCATCCTCGCGACGGCGGTGTCCGGCGCGGACCCGACGATCATGCTCACCGGCCCGGCGCCGGCGTCGAAGAAGGCGCTCGCGAAGGCGGGCATCACCGTCGACGACCTCGATCTCGTCGAGATCAACGAGGCGTTCGCCGCCGTCGTCCTGCGCTTCGTCAGGGACATGGGCCTCGACATGGAGAAGGTCAACGTCAACGGGGGCGCCATCGCCATGGGTCACCCGCTCGGCGCGACCGGCGGCATGATCCTCGGCACGCTCATCGACGAGCTGCACCGCACCGGCGGCAAGTACGGCCTCGCGACGCTCTGCGTCGGCGGCGGCATGGGCATCGCGACGGTCGTGGAGGCCATTCGATGAGCACCACCATTCGCTGGGAGCAGGACTCCGACGGCATCGTCGTGCTCACCCTCGACGACCCGAACCAGTCGGCGAACACGATGAACGAGGCCTACGCGCGGTCGATGGGCGAGACCGTGGAGCGCCTCGAGGCCGAGAAGGACTCGATCGCGGGCGTGGTGATCACGAGCGCGAAGAAGACCTTCTTCGCCGGTGGCGACCTCCACGACCTGAAGCGGGCCCGCAAGGAGGACGCGGACGAGTTCGCCGCCGGCCTGCGCGAGATCAAGGGCCAGCTGCGGCGCCTGGAGACGCTCGGCAAGCCGGTCGTCGCCGCGATCAACGGCGCGGCGCTCGGCGGCGGACTCGAGATCGCACTCGCGACACATCACCGGATCGTCGTCGACGATCCGAAGGCGGTCGTCGGCTTTCCCGAGGTCCAGCTCGGGTTGCTGCCCGGCGGCGGCGGCGTCGTGCGCACGGTTCGCATGCTCGGCATCGTCGACGCGCTCATGCAACTCCTGCTGCAGGGCCAGCGCCTGCGTCCGGACAAGGCCAAGGAGGTCGGGGTGGTCGACGAGATCGTCGCCACGCGCGAGGACCTCGTCCCCGCCGCGAAGGCCTGGATCAAGGGGAATCCCGAGGCGGCGCAGCCGTGGGACGTCAAGGGCTACAAGATGCCCGGCGGCACGCCGTCGAACCCGAAGCTCGCGGCCAACCTGCCGGCGTTCCCGGCCAACCTGCGCAAGCAGCTGAAGGGCGCCAACGACCCGGCGCCGCACCACATCATGGCCGTGGCCGTCGAGGGCGCGCAGGTCGACTTCGACAACGCCATCGAGATCGAAGGCCGCTACTTCGTCGACCTCGTGGTGGGGCAGGTCGCGAAGAACATGATCCAGGCGTTCTTCTTCGACCTCCAGAAGGTGAACGGCGACCGCGATCGGCCCGCGGGCATCGAGCCGTTCCGTCCGCAGAAGATGGTCGTCCTCGGCGCCGGCATGATGGGCGCCGCGATCGCGTACGTGTCCGCGAAGGCGGGCGTCGAGGTCGTCCTCAAGGACGTCTCGCTCGAGGCGGCGCAGAAGGGCAAGGCGTACTCGGAGAAGCTCGTGGCGAAGGCGGTCGAGCGCGGCCGGTCCTCGCAGGAGGACGCCGACGCGCTCCTCGCCCGGATCACCCCGACCGCCGACCCAGCCGACGCGGCCGGTGCCGAGCTCGTGATCGAGGCCGTGTTCGAGGATCCGAAGGTCAAGGCGCAGGTGTTCGCCGAGATCGAGCCGCACCTGGCGCCGAACGCGCTGCTCGGGTCGAACACCTCGACGCTGCCGATCACCGAGCTCGCCCACGGCGTCTCGAGGCCGGCCGACTTCATCGGGCTGCACTTCTTCAGCCCGGTGGACAAGATGCCGCTGCTCGAGATCATCAAGGGCGAGCAGACGAACGAGGAGACGCTCTACCGCTCGCTCGACCTCGCGAAGCTGATCAAGAAGACGCCGATCGTGGTCAACGACTCGCGCGGCTTCTTCACCTCGCGGGTGATCGGGACGTTCATCAACGAGGGCGTCGCGATGCTCCTCGAGGGCGTTCCCGCGCCGACGATCGAGCAGGCCTCCTCGCAGGCGGGCTACCCCGCCCCGGTGCTGCAGCTCTCCGACGAGCTCAACCTCGGCCTGATGCGGAAGATCCGCGACGCGTCGAAGGCGGCCGTCGAGGCCGCCGGCGGCGAGTGGGTCGGCCACCCGGCCGAGCAGGTCCTCGACCGCATGCTCGACGAGTACGAGCGCGGCGGCCGGCTCGCCGGCGCCGGGTTCTACGAGTACGAGGACGGCAAGCGCACCCGGCTGTGGCCCGGCCTGCGGGACGCGTTCCCGCCGGTCGCGGACCCGTCGTCGCTCTCGCTGAAGGACCTCGAGGAGCGCATGCTCTTCATCGAGACGATCGAGACCGTCAAGTGCCTCGACGAGGGCGTGATCGAGTCCGTGGCCGACGCCAACATCGGGTCGATCATGGGCATCGGGTTCCCCGGCTGGACCGGCGGCGTCCTCCAGTACGCCAACGGCTACGAAGGCGGCCTCCCCGGCTTCGTCGCGCGCGCCCGGGAGCTCGCGGAGCAGTACGGCGAGCGCTTCGAGCCGCCGGCGTCGCTGGTCGAGAAGGCCCAGCGCGGCGACTCGTACAGCGACGAGTCGGCGCTCGTCGCCGCCTAGGAAGCTTCACTTCGCGGAGCGGCGCGGTCAGCCGATCGCGCCGCTCTCGCGCAGCGCCGCGAGCTCCGCCTCGGAGACGCCCCAGGCGGCGAGCGCCTCGTCGGTGTCGGCCCCGGGCTCGCGCGCGGGCATCCTGACCTCGGCGGCCGTGCGGCTGAAGCGGGGGGCGGGGCCGGGCTGAAGGTGTCCGCCGACCTCGACGAACGTCCCGCGCGCGACGTTGTGCGGGTGCGCCGGCGCGTCCGCGAGGCCGTAGACGGCGGTCGTGCACGCCTCGGCGTGCTCGAACACCGCGGCCCACTCGTCGCGCGTGCGCGTCGCGAAGATCTCTTCCAGGCGCTCCTTGAACTCCGGCCAGCGCTCGCGGTCGAACTGCGGCATCTCGGCCGGGTCGATCTCCAGCAGCCGCAGGAGCTCGGCGTAGAACTGCGGCTCGATCGCGCCGACCGCGACGTGCCCGCCGTCGCTCGCGGTGTAGACTTCGTAGAAGTGCGCGCCGGAGTCGAGCATGTTCGTGCCCGCCTCGTCGGTCCAGACGCCGCTCGCGTGCATCGCGTGGATCATCGTCGCGAGGACCGCCGAGCCCTCGACCATCGCCGCGTCGACGACCTGGCCCTGGCCCGAGCCGCGCGCCTCGAGCACGGCGCACACGAGGCCGAACGCGAGGAGCATGCCGCCGCCCCCGTAGTCGCCGACGAGGTTCATCGGGAACAGCGGCCGCTCGCCCCGGCGCGCGATCGCTCCGAGCACGCCGGCGAGCGAGATGTAGTTGATGTCGTGGCCCGCGACCGAGGCCATCGGGCCGTCCTGGCCGTAGCCGGTCATCCGGCCGTACACGAGCCGCGGGTTGCGCCCGAGCGCCTCGTCGGGACCGAGGCCCAGCCGCTCCATCACGCCGGGGCGAAAGCCCTCGATCAGGGCGTCCGCCGACTCGACCAGCCGCAGGACGAGCTCGCGGCCCTCGGGATGCTTCAGGTCCACGCCCACCGACGGGCGTCCGCGGTTCGTGAAGTTCCACGCTCCGCCGCCGATCGACGTCCCGCCGCCGGCGCGTTCGAGGCGCACGACGTCGGCGCCCATGTCGGCGAGCATCATCGCGGCGAACGGCCCGGGGCCGATGCTCGCGAGCTCGACCACTCGGACGCCGTGGAGCGGACCCATGGCGAGACCGTATCGGCTAGCGGAACGCCACGAACGCCCGGCGGGCGAGGCTGTCGAGGCTCGAGGCCATGACGCCCTCGTCGGAGAGGGTGAACAGCCGGTCGCCGACCACCAGCGCGCGGAGGACCGTCGGGGAGTAGCCGTGCGACGGGTCATGGACGATGCGCCCCGCCTCGGCAATACCCGACCGCGCGATGTGGAAGCCGATCGCACCGGTGAAGTCCTGGCTCGTGCTGGGCAGCACCGCGAGCCCGGTCGCCGGCCAGAAAAGGAACGCGTGGTGGTCGTAGGAGACCGCGGAGGAGGACCCGTCGCCGAGGAGCGTGCGCTGGAGCAGCTTCGGCGTCGCGGGATCGGAGACGTCGAAGAGCTCGAGTTGAGTTCCCGACGGCTCGTTCCCGCCGCCCACGGCCTGGCCGACCCCGAGGAGCAGGCCGGGGCCGATGGGGTGCAGGTAGGACGAGTAGCCCTGGAGCTCGAGATGCCCGGCGACCCGCGGCGCCGCAGGCGAGCTCAGGTCGAGCGTGTACAGCGGATCGACCTGGTGGAAAGTGACGACGTAGCCGGCGTCGTCGAGGAAGCGGACCGAGTAGATCTGCTGGCCGCGGCCGAGCCCCGACACCTGGCCGACCGGCGCGAGGACCCCGCCGCGCTGCTGCAGCACCGTGACCTGGCTCTGGCTGGTCGTCGCCGGGCCGCCGTTCCACCAGATCGGCCGGCTCGTCGTCGCCACCCGCAGCGCGCCCTTGTACTCCGAGAGCGAGAACTGGTTCAGCAGGTAGCCGGGAACCTCGCCGCTCGAGACGAACGTCGTCCGGTCGGGGTTCGTGACGTCGAAGCGGTGGATGACCGTGGTCTCCGACGTCGGCACCTGGGTAGCCGGCGTCTGGGGATCGATCCACTTCTGCGTCGCGACGTAGAGGCTGCTCGGCGAGCCGTAGACGACCTGCGCGTCGGCCATCAGCGCGTCGGAGTCCGCCGCCCACAGGCCGCGGTCGAGGTTGATGGTGAGGATCGTCAGCATGCCGAGGCCGGAGAACTGCGCCGGCCGGCGGATCGACGGGCACGCGGCGACGGCGCGCACGTAGTGGCGGCCCGACAGCCGGCTGCGGAAGCGGCGCGACGGGATCCATCCCTGCGCCCGGTTGCGCAGGCCCGCGGTCGGAACCGCGCGCGGCGCCGAGGAGATGACGAGCCGTGCCGTCGCGCCGTTCTGCCGCGCGTCGACGAAGTTGCCGTCGATCGTCATCGTCCGCGCGACCTTCATCGCCGCCGGGTCGTGCACGTCGACCTCGGTCACGGTCGTCTTCGCGCCGTAGTAGTAGGGCGCCGGCGCGAGCGTCGGCCGGAGCGCGCCGCCGCCTCCGCCGACGACGGGCACGGGCCCGCCGCCGGAGATGACGATCAGCCGGCTCCCGCGCAGGAGCAGTTGCGCCGCGCCGGCATTGCCGCCGGGAACCGCGAGCGACCCCGCGAGCCGCGGCCCACCCGCACCGACCGCGACGGCGAAGACCTTGCCCTCCGAGGCGGCGAAGATCGTCGCCCCGTCTGTCTTGACGAGGTCCGGCTCGTCGACGCCCGCCTCCTGGTTGTTCGTCGTCGAGAACGTGGTGCCCGCGCCGCCGGCCCCGCCGACGGCGGAGTTCGTCGGGGCCTTGGGCACCGGGCCCGTCGTCTGGGTGGTCTGCATCGCCGGGGTGATCGGCGGCTCCGCGTAGCCGTGTGTCACCGCGAAGTGGGCGCGGGCGTAGCGGACGAGCTGCGCGCACGAGGAGAACGCGCGCGGGCGCTGGGTCCGCTTCGCCCCGGCCGGCGCGGACACGATCAGAGTCGCAAGCGCGACCAGACCGACGATGAGCCACGCCCGCCTCGCCATCGCGGGCAAGCCTACGGCACTAGCAAGTCACCGGCATCGATGTCAGCGCGTTCGCCCAAGTCGAGCGCAGGCGCGCGACGTCGCCGGCCAGCGCCAGGTCGGCCATGCGGCGCGCGAGCTCCTCGAACAGCACTCGGAGCTCCAGGCGCGCGAGGCCGGCGCCGAGGCAGAAGTGGCGGCCGCCGCCTCCGAACGCCTGGTGGTTCTGCTCGGCCCGGGTGATGTCGAACCGCTGCGGGTCGTCGTAGATCGACTCGTCGCGCGAGGCGGACGTGTACCAGAGGACCACCTTGTCGCCCTCGGCGATCGCCTGCCCGCCGACCGAGGTCTCCGTCGTCGCCGTCCGCACGAAGTAGTTGACGACCGAGGTGTAGCGAAGGATCTCCTCGACGGCCTGGGGGATCAGCGACTCGTCCGCGCGGAGCATCGCGAACTGCTCGGGGTGGTCGAGCAGCGCCAGCGTGCCGCTCGAGGCGGTGTTGCGCGTCGTGTCGTTCCCGGCGAACACGAGCAGGCCGAAGAACGTGGCGATCTCGGCGTCGTCGAGGCGCACGCCGTCGACCTCGGCGGCCCGGAGCTGCGTCACCAGGCTCTCGCCGCCGGCCGCCACCTGCCGCTCGATCTGCTCGTAGAGATAGCCGGCCATCTCGACGAACGTCGGCGTCGCCGCCGCGGGCTCCGGCGAGAGCTGGCCGGCCTCGATCCCCTCGGTCCAGGCGAGGAGCTTCGGGATGTCCGCGTCGGGAAGGCCCATCAGGTCGGCGAGCACGCCGAGTGGCACGGGCACCGCGACGTCGGGGACGAAGTCGCACTCGCCGCGCTCGATGACGGCGTCGAGCACCCGCGTGACGCGCGCGCGGATGTCGTCCTCGAGCTTCGCCACCGTGTTCGGGACGAACGCCGTCTGCAGGATCTTGCGGTAGCGCGTGTGCTCCGGCGGGTCCTTGTAGAGGAGGACGTTGCGGTTCAGCTCGAGCGGCAGGACCTGGTCGGGATGGAGGAACACCCCGGCGCGGTGCGAGGAGAACGTGGCGGTGTCGCGGCTGATCGCCGACACGTCGTCGTGGCGCGTCACCGACCAGAAGCCCCCGCCGCCGGGGAGCGCGTTCCACCGCACCGGAGCCTCGGCGCGCATGCGCGCGAACAGTTCGTGCGGCGGCCCGTCCGTGAACCATTCGGGATCCATCAGGTCGACCCCCTCGAGGTCGACGCCCGCGTGTGCCGCCGTCGAAGTCACTCACCCGCCTCCCTCGTGCGCCTGCCGTTCGGCAGTCTGTCAGATCATGATGCGCCGTAGGCGAACGTGTGCTTGTACAGCTGGAGGTAGACGAAGCTCTCCGTGCTCGCGACCCCCTCGATGTTGCGGATCCTGTCGTTCAGCAGGTTGAGCAGGTGCTCGTGGTCGTCGCACACGAACTCCGCGATCACGTCGAAGCTCCCGGAGATGGCGACCACGTAGATCGACTCCGCCATCGTGGCGATCTCCTCGGCGACGCGACGCGAGTCTCCCTGCACGCGCAGGCCGACGAGCGCCATGACCGAGCCCTTGACGACGAGCGGATCGGTAACCGCGACGACCTGCATGAGGCCGTCGTCGAGCAGGCGCTGGACCCGCTGGCGGACCGCCGCCTCGGAGAGACCCACCGCCGGCCCGAGCTTCGAGTAGGGCATCCGGCCGTCCGTCTGGAGGTTGGCGATGATGGCCTGGTCGATGTCGTCGAGCACGACCTGACCGGTTCGGGTGTCGCGCCGCCTCACGAGCGGATGAGGTCTCGGACCGCCTCCGCGAACACCTCGGTGTGGCGGTCGGCGTCCTCCAGCGTCGTCGCCGGCGAGGCGAGCAGCATGTTGTGGAACGGCGTGATCAAGACCCCGCGGTTCAGGGCGTGGAGGTGCAGGTAGCGCTCGAGCAGGGGGTCGCTCGCCGCTCGCGACGCGGTGCCGTCCCGCGGCGGCTCGCGCGTGAACCGGTACTCGACGCGGCAGCCGAGCTGCTGCACGTGCCAGGGCAGGGCGTGCTCGGCGATCACGTCCTCGATGCCGCTTCGCAGGCGGTCCCCCACCGCGATCGCCTGCGCGAAGCCGCTGTCGGTCAGCACCTCCGTGAGCGTGGCGCGCATCGCGGCGAGCGACAGGGCGTTGCCGGCGAGCGTTCCGCCGACGCCTCCGGTGTCCTCGAGGTCGGCGTCGGGATCGCCGACCAGCCGGGCCGCGAGCTCGCCGGCGAGGCCGAGCGCCGCGGCCGGAACTCCGCCGCCCACCGCCTTGCCCACGGTCACGAGGTCCGGCTCGAGTCCCCACGCGAGCGTCGCGCCACCCGGGCCGAGCGAGAGCGTGTGCGTCTCGTCGATCAGCAGCAGCGTTCCCGCGCGGCGCGTCAGCTCGCGCAGGGCGTCGTGGTAGCCCGGCTCCGGCGGAACGATGCCCATGTTGGTCATCGCCGGCTCGGCGATCACCAGAGCAACGTCGCGCGGTGCGAGCGCGTCGGCGAGGGCGTCGACGTCGTTCCACTCGACCGCCCGGGTCGTCTCCGCGACGTCGACGGGCGCGCCGACGTTCCCCTCGCGCGGCACCGTTCGCCCGTCCGGCGTGCACACCGCGAACGTCTCGTCGACCGTCCCGTGGTAGCTGTAGGAGTAGACGAGCACGAGCGGCCGGCCGGTGGCGTGGCGAGCGAGGCGGATGGCGGTGCGGTTGGCGTCCGTCGCGCTCAGGGTGACGAGCCACTGGGGCAGGCCGAATCGCCGAGCCAGCTCGTCGCCGACGACGGCCGCGTCGGCGGTCGGGAGCATCGTGGTCGTGCCGCGGCCGAGCTGCTCGCTCGCCGCGGCGACGACCGCGGGTGGCGCGTGGCCCGTCATCGCGCCGGTGTCGCCCAGGCACAAGTCGACGTACTCGTGCCCGTCGATGTCCGTCAGCCGCGCGCCCGCCGCCTCCGCCATCACGACGGGGAAGGTCCCCGCCCAGCGCATCATCCACGGCATCGGGACTCCGCCGAGCAGTGACCTCGCCCCGGCTGCGTGGGCGGCGGCGGAGCGCGGATGGTCGGCCGCGAACCGCCTCAGCTCGGCCTCGAGCAGATCGGCGAGCGCGTCGGGCGAAGGAATCATCCCGTCTAGGGTCACCTGGCGACGGAATCTATCACCGCTCCGCCGTGCGGCAAGGGGAACCGTTGTCCGGGGCTGACTACGTCCGACGGCGGCTGCGCCACGCCGACGCCTACCTGAACTTCGGGCGGTTCCGCGCGGCCCGCCTTCGACCCGGCGACTCGTGCGCCTGCGGCCGGAGTGGGACCCGCGGGGGCGCTTCGTCGCGAGCCACGCGATCGAGGACGGACGGACCCGGTGAGGTCGGTATCTGACGTGCGCCGCGGCGGCGTGCGTCTGCGCCGCGGCCTTTACCAGCTCGACTCAGGGTGCGTGTTCGGACGCCGGGCGGCGCGGCACGGCGTCGGCGCCGGCCAGCGTCATCGACAGTCGTAACCGGCTCCCGCCGGGCGACGCGCGCCGGGACGGTCACGGTTATCTGCCGGTTCGCCGCCACGGGCCGCCGCCGTCTCGCCACGCGCGTCGGGCGCGGATCATCGTGACGGTGTGGTTCACGCCGGCCGGTGGGGGTGCGGCGACAACCCAGCGCGTGAGCGCGACGCTGCGTCCACGTGGCACGTCACGGCGCGGCGATGGACGGGAGCGACGGAAGTCGAACCCGCGAATGACGCCCCGCGTCGAGATTCGGGTCTGAGCTGCCTCAGCTCGGAGCGTCCGCAGGAAGGATGTGGAACGGTCGACCGGTCGATCCGCGCAGGCTCCGAAAGTGCCGCTCGTCAAGAGTCAGCAGGTCGAGCGTCTCGTAGCGGCGCGAGAGCACGACGATCGACGCGTCTGCGAGCCCGACGTCGAGATCGCCATGCGCCTCGATCACCTCATGCGCAATGGCAACGTCGCTGGCGTCGAACGATTCAAGCCGGTATGCGCCGCGCGCGACCTCAGCCAGCAAGGCGAGCGCCGCATGCGAGCCGACGCGGGTCGCGATCAGGTAGTCCAACTCGGCGAGCACGAACGGCGACAGCACGCGCGGCCCCCGGGCCGTGCTCATGGCCGCGGCGGCCTGGGCGTGATGGCGCTGGCTCGAGTCGATCGCGGCGAGCAGACCGCTCGTATCGAGCAGGATCACCGCTCGCCGAAGCCAGCCAGGTGCTCGTCGACGTGCTCGGCGAGATCCGGATCGCCGCTCGTGAACAGCGGTAGATGCGGCTCGGCACCGCCGACTCGTCCACTGACCAGCGCAATCCCCTCGCGGATGAGATCAGCCTCCGAGCGACCCGACTCAACGGCAGCGCGAGCGAGTTGCGACTTCAAGCCGTCAGGGACGTAGACGGTCGTTTTCCGCATGCCACCCATTATGCCATACATCGGTCCCGCGTCGCCGCCACGGTCGCTACCCGGTGCGCGGGCCGGGTGGGCCGCTCGCGCCTACGCGGGCCGATGATCAAATCGCACCATGGAATTCGACGAAGTAGGGCCGGTTCTCGAGGCAATAGGCATGGCGGGCGCTACCGGGATTACCTTTCGACGATCCCGCTCTGATAGGCGATGACCACGAGTTGCACGCGGTCGCGCGCGCCGAGCTTCGTCAGAATTCTCGACACGTGCGTCTTGGCAGTCAGTGGGCTGAGCTGAAGCACTTGTGCGATTTCGGCGTTGGTCAGCCCCTGGGCAATCAGGCTCAGGACCTCGCGCTCGCGCGGGTCAGGTCGTCCAGCCCCTCGTGCTCGGTCTCGGCGGCGCGCCGCGGTCGCGAGACGTACGTGTCAATCAGCCGACGCGTGACGCTCGGGGCCAGGAGGGACTCACCGTCGGCAATCACCCGGATAGCGTGGACGAGGTCAGCCAGCTCGCCACCTTTGAGCAGGAAGCCGCTGGCGCCGGCATCGAGTGCCCCGAACACATACTCGTCGAGCTCGAACGTCGTTAGCACCAGCACACGTGTCGCGGCGAGTTCCGGGTCCGACGTGATCCGACGCGTCGCCTAGAGCCCGTCCATCTCGGGCATTCGTACGTCCATCACCACGACGTCGGGGCGTTGCGCGCGCGCCTGCTCGAGCGCTTCGGAGCCCGTTGCCGCCTCGCCGACGACTTCGAAGTCGTCGCGGGAGTCGAGCAACGACCGG
>JAOPZQ010000384.1 GCA_025964075.1 Solirubrobacterales bacterium
AGGTGTTCGGCTCGCTCGGCAAGGGCAACGGGGACCCGTCGCTGAACGTGTTCGGCGACGAGAGCGCCCCCAACATCCGTTCGCTCGCGAAGCGCTTCACGGTGCTCGACAACTTCTACGCCGACGCGGAGGTGTCGGCCGACGGCCACAACTGGTCGACCCAGGCGGGGGCGACCGACTACGTCGACAAGACGTGGCCGATCAACTACTCCCCCGGCCCTCGGAATCAGCAGCGGTCCTACGACTTCGAGGACACGACGCCCGCCCAGCAGTTCGTCACCGAGCCCCTCGCCGGCGACCCGACGGTCACGCGGTCGGCCGCGGCGCAGACGGTCGGCTACCTATGGGACAACGCCTACAACCACGGCGTGAGCTTCCGTGACTACGGGGAGTTCACGAGCGGCCCCTGCACCGGAGGCGCGAACACGTCGAACACGACGCACCTGCAGGCCCGCTTCGGCGATCACGTCGACACGGCGTACCCGAGCTACGGGCTCTCGTGCTCGGATCACGTCAACCGCGAGCCCGAGTGGGAGCGCGAGTTCCACGCGTACGAGCAGAACGGCAAGCTCCCCTCGCTCGAGCTCGTCCGGCTGGGGAACGACCACACGCAGGGAACGCGGCCCGGCGTCGCCACGCCGCAGTCCTACGTGGCCGACAACGACCTCGCCGTCGGCAAGCTCGTCGACGCGGTCTCGCACTCGAAGTACTGGAAGAGCACGCTGATCCTCGTCGTCGAGGACGACGCGCAGAACGGGCCCGACCATGTCGACGCGCACCGCACGGAGGCGCTGGCGATCAGCCCGTACACCCAGACGGGCAACGTGGACTCGACGCACTACGACACGTCGTCGATGATCGCCACCGCGGAGCGGGTCCTCGGCTTGCCGCCGATGACGATCGTCGACGGGCGCGTGAGCCCGATGTGGGGCTCGTTCACGCCGAACGCCGACTACCGCGCGTACTCGGCGGTGCAGCCGAGCGTGATCCCGTACGGCGATCCGGGCGCGCCGATCAACGGCGCGAGCGCGCCGATGGCGGCGGCGGCGTCGCATTGGAGCTTCCGCAAGGAGGACCAGGCGCCGGAGATCGCCCTCAACCGGGCGATCTGGAAGTCGGTCAAGGGACGCCACTCGCGGATGCCGGCCCCGCGCCACACGCACATCATCGGCTCGCGGCCGAACGACCAGGGCGACGGATAGGGCCTCGACGCCGGGAGCTCAGCGGCCGGAGCCGCGCTAACGGTGGCGCGGCTTCGGCCCGCGGCTCACGTCGAGCTTCACGTGGCGCCCCAGCGTCGCGACCGTACCCCGGCGCGGGCTCTGGGAGATCACGTGGAACCTCTTGACCTTGGAGCTGTAGAGGCGGCGGACGGTGCCGCCGCAGTGGGCGGTCGCGAGGTGCTTGAGGGCAGAGCTCTGCTTCTGGCGGCGGACGTTCGGCACGACGCAGCGGGCGTAGCTCACCTGGACCTGAGTCGCGCCCTGGTTGCCGTAGCGGTCCGTGGCGGTCGCCGTGAACGTGGTGGTGCCGAGCGACAGCGTCACCGGCAGGCTCCACGCCCCACCGGCGCCGAGCGCCACCGGTGTCCCGTTGACCGAGAACGAGGCGACCGCGCCGTTGTCGGTCGCGAAGCCGCGGAGGTTGAGGCTCCGGGCGCCGACCACGGCGCCGTTGACCGGGTTCGAGATCGTCACGACCGGCGAGCCTGCTTGGTCCTCGGCGGCGCTCGCGTAGCCGGCGACCTCGGCCGCCCGGTTCCCCTGCGAGTAGGTGAAGGTCAGCGTCAGCGCGCCCGTGGCGGGGACGGTCCGGCGGTAGCCCATGAGGAAGCTCGACGGGGACGTGAACCGGACGCTGTCCGGGGCGTTCGAGTACGTGATCGTGCCGAGCGCGTGCGACGTGTCCCCGTCCGCGGAGCCGATGTCCCCCTTGACGTAGATCGTTCCCGGCCCCGCCGGCGCCCCCGGAAGCGCGTCGGGGACGCTGTGGGCGTGGAAGCTCCCACCGTCGACCCACGGGAACCGGAAGCCGTTGATCTGGTCGATCGGATCCGTGGACCGCGCCCGCGCGTAGAGGTCGTTCTCGACGAGCGCATCGAGCGTGTGGGGGGCACCGTCCTGGCTCACGAACCGGTCGACGATCCGGACGTAGCGGCCGGCGTGGTCCTGCGTGATCGTCCGCTGCACGGCGACTCCGGCCACCGCGAGCGCCGGGCAGTTGGCGGTGCTCGGTGGGTAGGGGTCGCCGTTCGCGCACGTGGCGAGGCCGTCGGTCTCGTTGATGGTCACGTCGCCGGTCGCCGGGTCGCGCGTGGGGCCGAAGCTGAAGCTCGGGAAGCCCGTGGAGAGCGAGAGGTCGACGTTGTCGAAGTTCCCGTCGATCGCGCCGGGCGGGTAGACGTTGCGGCCGTCGACCTGGAGCTCCGAGCGGCTCGGGCCGGGCCAGGTGTCGGTGGCGCTGTACCAGTCGCTGCAGAAGAAGAGCCGCCTGCTCTGGCGCAGCGTCGCCGGGTCGACGAGGAAGGAGTCCTCGAGGCCGCAGTTGCCGATGCCCTCGTAGTCGTTCGCGCCGGAGAGCTGCGGCGCGCCGAAGTAGGTGTCGGCCAGATGGTTCGTGTTCGGACCGGTCGCGAACGTGAACTCGCCGCGGCTCAGCCGTCCGACCGCGACCACGGGGCCGGCGAAGGGCGAGAGGTTGCTCGGGGTCGTGCCGTGCGGCGTCGCGCGCAGCCGGCACACGTTCATGTGCGGCGACGTGGAGGCGGTCGGGACGAGGCTCGAGAGGTCGCCCGTCGTGCTGAACGACCCGCTCGACCCGATGTCGTTCACGAACGTCATCGTCGAGGACCCGAAGCAGCGGAGGTCGACGCTGTCGCCCGAATTCGTCGCGTCGAACGTGCCGCGGACGGCGAGCGGCGTGTTCGCGTCGACGTCGTCGGTCAGGAACGACGGGCTCGTCGGGGAGGTGACGGCGCTCGAGGTGACGTCGGCCCGCCCGGCGGCCGGGAGCAGGAAGAGCGCGGCGACCGCGGCGCCGAACGCGCGTCGGCCGATCCGAGGGAACGGTAGGGAAAGGGACATTTGGGGTGAGGTGAGGTCCGTACGGTATCTGGCGCACGGACGGATAGAGAAACCGTCGGCCCAGTGCTAGTTTCGGAGCCTGCCCGAGTCACCGTCGCCACAGGAGAGGAGCGCGATGAGCAGGAGGGTTCCCGTCCACATCACCGTCAACGGCGTGGAGCACGCCTCGGAGGTGGAGCCGCGAACGTTGCTCGTGCACTACCTGCGCGACGAGCTCGGCCTCACGGGGACGCACGTGGGCTGCGACACGTCGAACTGCGGCGCGTGTACGTGCCATCTCGACGGCGAGTCGGTCAAGAGCTGCACGGTGCTCGCGGTCCAGGCCGACGGCGCCGACGTCAAGACCATCGAGGGCATGGCCGACGGCGAGAAGCTCCATCCGCTCCAGGAGGCGTTCTGGGAGCACCACGGGCTCCAGTGCGGCTACTGCACCCCGGGCATGATCATGGCCGCCGCCGACCTCCTGGAGCGCAACCCGAGCCCGACCGAGGAGGAGGTCCGCAAGGGTCTCGAGGGCAACCTCTGCCGCTGCACGGGCTACCACAACATCGTCAAGGCCGTGATGGCCGCCTCGAAGGTGGGTGCTCCGGCATGAGCATCACCGAAGAGCGCGCCGCGAGCACCAACGGCTTCATCGGCCAGCGGGTCCGGCGGCTCGAGGACCCGCCGCTGCTCACCGGGCAGGGCCGCTACGTCGACGACATCAACCTCGTCGGGCAGCTCTACGTCGCGTTCGTCCGCTCACCCGAGGCGCACGCGAAGATCGCGAGCATCGACACGTCGGCCGCGACCGCGCGCGAGGATGTCGTCGCCGTGTTCACCGGGGAGGACGTCGCCGTGCTCGCGCCGCTCCCCATGGTCTGGGCGCCGCCCGGCGTCGAGATGCGCACGCCGGAGCACTGGCCGGTCGCCCGCGGCAACGTGAACCACGTCGGCGACCCGGTCGCCGTCGTCGTCGGCACGGATCGGTACTCGGTCGTCGACGCCACCGAAGACGTCGTCGTCGAGTACGAGTCGCTCCCGGTCGTGGTCGACCCCGAGGAGGCGCTCAAGGACTCGAGCGTCATCCACGAGGCGCTCGGCACGAACAAGAGCCACGAGTGGGGCCTGGGGGGCGGCGACGTCGAGGCCGGCCTGGCCGAGGCCGACGTCGTGATCGAACGCCGGATCGTCAACCACCGGATCGCCGGAGGCGCGATCGAGCCGCGGGGCGTCGTCGCCGAGTGGCGCGGCGACGAGCTGACCCTGTGGAGCGCCACGCAGATCCCGCACATCCTGCGCCTGCTCCTGGCCGGCATGCTCGGCGTGCCGGAGGACAAGCTCCGGGTCATCGCGCCGGACGTGGGCGGCGGCTTCGGGTCGAAGCTGAACGTCTACGGCGAGGAGGCGACGCTCGGCTGGCTCGCGCGCAAGCTCGGCCGGCCCGTCAAGTGGATCGAGACGCGCTCGGAGGGGATGCAGGCCACGCACCACGGCCGCGACCAGATCGACTACGTGAAGATGGGCGCGAAGCGCGACGGGACCGTGACCACGCTGCACATCAAGGTGCTCGCCGACCTCGGCGCCTACCACATGTTGCTGACCCCGTTCATCCCGGCGTTCACGGCGTTCGTGGCGGGCGGCTGCTACAAGATCCCGAACGTCCAGACCGACGTCGTCGGCGTCTTCACGAACAAGATGGCGACGGACGCCATCCGCGGCGCCGGGCGGCCCGAGGCCACCCACATCCTCGAGGTGATGATGGACCAGATGGCGGCGGAGCTCGGGATGGACCCGCTCGAGCTCCGGCGGAAGAACTTCATCCCGCCGGAGGACTTCCCCGCCACCGTCGCGGTCGGGATCGTCTACGACTCGGGCAACTACCCGGGCGCGCTGGACAGGCTGCTCGCGAACCTCGACCTCGAGGCGTTCCGGCGCGAGCAGGCGGAGCTGCGCGAGCGCGGCATCTACCGCGGCATCGGCTTCTCCACTTACATGGAGATCTGCGGCCTCGCGCCCTCGCGGGTCGTCGGCCCGAGCGGCGTCGGCATCCAGGCCGGATTCTGGGAGTCGGCACTCATCCGCGTTCACCCGTCGGGTTCGATCACCGCCTACACGGGCGCGTCTCCCCACGGCCAGGGCATCGACACCACGTTCGCCCAGATCGTGGCGGACAAGCTCGGGGTCACCCCCGACCAGGTCGACGTCATCCACGGCGACACCGGCCGCGGCCCGTTCGGCATGGACACGTACGGGTCGCGCTCGCTCGCCGTCGGCGGCGAGGCGCTCGTCCGGGCGAGCAACAAGGTGCACGACAAGGTCAAGAGGCTCGTCGCGCACCTGCTCGAGGCGGCCCCCGACGACATCGAGCTGCGCGACGGCAAGTTCTCGGTCAAGGGCTCGCCGGACCGGGGCATGACGCTGGCCGAGGCGTCGCTCGCGGCCTACGTGCCCGAGAACCTGCCCGAGGGGATGGAGCCCGGCCTCGAGGAGACGAACTTCTACGACCCGGAGAACTTCGTCTACCCGTTCGGCGCGCACGCGGCGATCGTCGACGTCGACGCCGAGACCGGCAAGGTCTCCGTCGTCCGCTACGTCGCGGTCGACGACTGCGGGCCGGCGATCAACCCGATGATCATCGACGGGCAGGTGCACGGCGGCATCGCGCACGGGCTCGGTCAGGCGCTGTTCGAGCACGTCGCCTACGACGAGGACGGCCAGCTCGTGACCGGGACGTTCGTCGACTACGCGCTGCCGACCGCCGCGGAGTTCCCGAGCTTCGAGACCGACCGCACGGAGACCCCGTCGCCGGTCAACGAGCTCGGCGTCAAGGGCGTGGGGGAGGCGGGCACGATCGCCTCCTCGCCGACGGTGGTCAACGCCGTCGTCGACGCCCTCCGGCCGCTCGGCGTGACGTTCATGAACATGCCGCTCAGCCCGATGCGGGTGTGGGAGGCCATCCAGGCCGCCAAGGGCGGCGAGGGCAAAGGACCGGCGCTCGCCGAGGGAGGTGGCCAGTGATCCCCGCGGAGTTCGACTACACCGCGCCCGCGACGCTCGACGAGGCGCTGCAGGCGCTCGCCGGCGGCGGCGAGGACGCGAAGATCCTCGCGGGTGGGCATTCGCTCCTCCCGTTGATGAAGCTGCGGCTCGCCGCGCCGACGCTCCTCGTGGACCTGGGCCGCGTGCCCGGCCTGCGCGGCGCGGAGCGGGCGAACGGCGGCTGGCGCATCGGCGCGATGACCCGCCACGTGGACCTCCAGAACCGGGAGGAGCACGGGCTCGTCGGGCGCGCGACCGCCACGATCGCCGACCAGCAGGTGCGCAACCGCGGGACGATCGGCGGCTCGATCGTCCACGGCGACCCGGCTTCGGATCTCCCGGCCGTGCTCCTCGCCTCCGGCGGCTCGGTGACCGCCCGCGGCGCGGGCGGCGCCGAGCGGACGATCGCGGCGGCCGACCTGTTCGAGGACTACCTGACGACCTCGGTGCAGGCGGGCGAGATCGTCACGGCGGTCACCTTCCCGGCGCTCGAGGGCTACGGC
>JAOPZQ010000387.1 GCA_025964075.1 Solirubrobacterales bacterium
CAGGTGGCCGGCGGACCGCTGGGCCGCCGTGGCCCGGGCCGAGCGCGCCCGCGGGCGGACCGTCGTCGTCACGGGGGGAGCGGGCGAGTCGCGGCTGGTCGCCGAGGTCGTCCTCCGCGCCGGCCTCCGGCGCCGGGCGAATCTCGCCGGGCGCACGGACCTGCTCGGCCTCGCCGCGCTCGTCGCGATGTCGGGGCGCGTCGTCTGCGGCGACACCGGCGTCGCCCACCTGGCGACCGCGCTCCGCACGCCGTCCGTGGTCCTCTTCGGCCCGGTCGGCCCAGACGCGTGGGGACCGCCCCGGGAGCGGCCGTGGCATGTCGCGCTGTGGGCCGGCCAGCACGGCGATCCGCACGGCGACGTGCCCGATCCCGGGCTGCTGGCGCTCGCGGTCGGCGACGTCTCCGCGGAGCTCGCCGAGCTGCCGGCCCGGAAGTCGTTTGCCGCCCCCGCCCCGGGGCAGCCGAACTGGGAAGCCAACGACAGAAGGGAGCGACATGCCCTGGGATGAGCTCGTCCCCCGGAAGTTCGCCGCGTTCGAGAAGGAGCTCGACGGCATCTCGCGACAGACGATGGACGATCACTACAAGCTCTATGAGGGCTACGCCAAGAAGGCGAACGAGTGCCGGAAGATCCTGAACGAGTTCGACTACTCGCAGATCGAGGGCAACCAGGTCTACTCGCCGCTGCGCGCGGTCTCGGTCGACTACACGTTCGCGCTCCTCGGCTACAAGAACCACGACCTGTACTTCGGCCATCTCGGGGGCTCGGGCGGCAGGCCCACCGGGCGCTTCGCCGAGCTCGCCGACGGGGAGTTCAACGGCGTCGAGAAGTGGGAGAACGCCGTCAAGAAGGCCGCCTCAGCCGCGCGCGGCTGGGTGATGGTCGGCTACGACCTGAACGACGGGTCGCTGTTCAACTACATCATGGACTCGCAGAACCTGTGGGCCGTCTACAACATGGTCCCGGTCCTCGCGATCGACGTCTACGAGCACGCCTACGTGCGCGACTTCGGCGCCACGCCGGACGGGCGCAAGCGCTACGTCGAGGCGTTCTTCCGCAACCTCAACTGGGACCACGTGAACCGCCAGGTCGCCCAGGCCGAGGGCGCCCGCGAGGGCGCCGCCCGGGTCCAGGCGGAGGAACGCGTTCCCGCCGGCGGCTAAGGGGTCAGGCCTCGCCCTCCAGCAAGCCGTTTTCCGGGATGCCCGCTCGCAAGACCTGACTCCCGGCGGCTCGGGGATCGGGCAGCGGCGTCAGCCGCGGCTCGATCTCCGCGCGCCGGGGCTCGAGGAACGGCGGCAGCGACAGGTGCGTGCCCAGCTCCTCCAGCGGCTCGTCGGACGTGAACCCCGGGCCGATCGTGGCGATCTCGAAGAGGACGCCGCTCGGCTCGCGGAAGTACACCGACCGGAAGTAGAAGCGGTCGATGACCGGCGTCGCATGCGCGCCGGCGCCAAGAGCCCGCTCGCGCCAGGCCTCGTGCTCCTCCGGCGAGGACGCCCACGCGACGTGGTGGACCGTGCCGGCTCCCTGGCGCCCGGTCTCGTCGGTGACGTCGTAGACGTAGCGGCCGCCGCGATGCTCGCCGCGGACCTCGAACTCGGTGGCCTCGTCGGGCGCGAAGCCCAGGCCTTCCTCGAGGAACGTGCGGCTGGCCTCGGGGTCGGCGGTGTAGGCCCGCACGGCCTCGAAGCCCTGGAGCGCGAGCTCGGCGGGAATCTCCGGGTGCTCGGCGATCAGCGGCTCGTCGCTCGTCTCCACGACGACGAGCTCGTGGTCGAGACCCTCGGGATCGGAGAAGCGCAGGGTGCCCTCCCCCCGCTCGGTGGACACTCCGGCGTCGGTCAGGCGCCGGGCCCAGAACTCGATCGCCGCCTCCGACGCGATGCGCCAGACGACGCGGTGGACCATCCCCGCACCGGCCCGGCCCCTGATCGCGCCGGGGTACTCGAAGAACGTGAGGTCGGCGCCCGGGCTGCCCTGCTCGTCGGCGTAGAACAGGTGGTACACGGTCGGATCGTCCTGGTTGACCGTCTTCTTCACCAGACGCAGGCCGAGCACGCCGGCGTAGAACGAGACGTTCTGCGGGGCGTCGCCGGTGATCGCGGTGATGTGATGGATGCCCTCTAGACGCATCGGCCTCTCCCTCCAAAGTAGTTGCGCTCGCAACTATAGCAGGTCGTCCGCCACCTCGACCGCCGCGAGGCGCCACGGAGAAGCGCGACTGAAAGTCCTCGACGATCGGTCCCCTGTGCCACGTCAATGCTCCGGCGGACCGGATGCCATGTGCGGAACCGCAGCCCCAAGCGCGATGCGGCGATTCATACCCCTTGCATACCGTCCGCAGGCGTATCCGCCCCCCCGCGGGGGGTATTCGTGAACCCGTGATCACTGAAGAGCCCAGCGGCATCGAGGCCGCGCAGCGCACCGCGCTCGTCCTCTCCCCGGACGACGAGGCGCCCGCGCGCGCCCGGCGCCTCCTCCGTCAGCTGCTCGGCGAGCGCCTCGACGGTGACCTCGCGGCCGCCGAGCTCGTGGTCTCCGAGCTCGTCACGAACGCCGTCCTGCACGGCCAGCGCGCCGGCATGAACCCCGTGGGCCTGACGCTCGAGGAGTCGAGCGACTGCCTCCGCATCGAGGTCACCGACCACGGCCCCGGATTCACCGAGGCGCGCGCCGCGCCGGGGGATCCGGGCGGCTGGGGCCTCGTCGTCGTCGGGGAGCTCGCCGACCGCTGGGGCATCGAGCGCGCCCAGCGCGGCGTGCGGGTCTGGGCCGAGCTGAACCTCCCGCCCGCCCGGGCCGCGTAGCCGGTTCGCCCCTCCCGCGGCCGGGTAGCCGCCGCGCATGCGCATCGTCGTCACCGGAGGCACAGGGAACGTCGGCAGTGCGGTGCTGCGCGCCCTGCGCCGCGATCCCACGGTCGACGAGATCGTCGGCATCGCGCGTCGCCGCCCCGCCGAGCCGCCGCCGGACGTCGAGATGCTCGCCGCCGACGTCACGCGCGACGACCTCGTCCCCCTGTTTCGCGGCGCCGATGCCGTCGTTCACCTCGCGTGGCTGATCCAGCCCTCGCGTGACCGGCGCCTCACGTCCGAGGTGAACGTCGGCGGCTCCGAGCGCGTGGTCCGCGCGGCGGTGGACGCCGGCGTTCCCGCGCTGGTGTATGCCTCGTCGGTCGGCGCGTACTCGCCGGGGCCGAAGGATCGCCGCGTGGACGAGTCGTGGCCCACCGACGGCGTGCCGAGCTCGTTCTACGCCCGCGACAAGGCGGCGGTCGAGCGCATCCTCGACGACGTCGAGCGCGAGCACCCCGGCCTGCGCGTAGTCCGCCTCCGACCGGGCCTGATCTTCCAGCGCACCGCCGCCTCCGAGATCCGCCGGCTCTTCGTCGGCCCGTTCCTGCCCGGCCGGCTCGTCGACCCGCGCCTGATCCCGATCGTGCCGTCGCATCCGCGCCTGCGCTTCCAGGCGGTGCACGCCGACGACGTCGCCGAGGCCTACCTGCGTGCCGCCGTGGGCGACGCGCGTGGCGCGTTCAACGTCGCGGACGAGCCCGTGCTCGACGGTCCCGCGCTCGGATGCCTGCTCCACGCGCGACCGGTGCGCGTGCACGCCGGACTGCTGCGCGCGCTGGCGGACTGGACGTGGCGCCTGCGGCTCCAGCCGACGCCGGCCGGATGGGTCGACATGGCGCTCGGGGTCCCGCTCATGGATACGACGCGCGCCCGGCGCGAGCTGGGCTGGACGCCACGCCACGACGCCGGCGCGACGCTGCTCGAGCTGCTGCAAGGCATGCGCGAGGGCGCCGGCGACTCCACGCCGCCGCTCGATCCCCATGCCGGCGGTCCGCTACGCGCCGGCGAGCTCGCGAGCGGGATCGGCGCTCGCGGGGGGCCGCCGCCGGCTACAGCCAGCCGACGTGCTTGAAGTACCGGTGCAGCCCGACCGAGGCGACGATCATCAGCACGACGGCGGCCGGGTAGCTCACCGCCCAGCGCAGCTCCTCCATGTGGGTGAAGTTCATCCCGTAGAACGAGGCGATGAACGTCGGGACGGTGATGATCGCCGCCCAGCCTGAGACCTTGCGCACGACCTCGTTCTGCTCGACGGAGATCACGGCGATGTTCGCCTCGAGCACCGTCGCCAGCACGTCGCGCTGAGCCGCCACTTCCTCGTTGACGAGCTTCAGGTGGTCGTCGACGTCGCGGAAGTACTGCCGGAGCTCCGCGCTGGCGTCGAGGAGCGAGCCGCGCTCGAGGTCGGCCACGGGGCCGAGCAGCGGGTGCACCGCCCGGTAGAAGTCGGTCGCCTCGCGCCGAAGGAAGTAGATGCGCTGGGTCGGAGCCGACGCGCCGGCGAAGACGGTTTGCTCGACCTCCTCGATGTCCTTCTCGAGTCCCTCGACGACCGGCGCGTAGTCGTCGACGACCTTGTCGATGATCGCCCACAGCACCGCCGGCGGGCCCTCCTGGAGGAGGTTCGGGCGCTGCTCGAGCCGGAGGCGGGCGTCGTGGAGGTCGCTGCCCTCGCCCTGGCGCACGGTGATGACGAAGCTCGGGCCGAGGAACACCGAGATCTCGCCGAACTCGACCTCCTCGCGATCGTCGACGTAGCGGGCAGTGCGCAGGACGACGAAGTAGACGCCGTCCCCGTACCTCTCGACCTTGGGACGCAGGTGGAAGCTCTGCGCGTCCTCGACCGCGAGCTCGTGGAGGCCGAACGCCTCCTGCATCTTCGCGAGCTCCTCGGGCGCGGGATCGACCATGCCCAGCCACACGAAGCCGGGATCCTGGCGGCAGATCGTCGCCGCGTCCTCGGGCTTCATCGGACCCTCGTGTTGCCGCTGCCCGTCGCGGTAGTGGGCGCAGTCGACGATCATGGCGCTCCTCCGGTGTCCCTTCGGCCTCTTCGGCGTACATCCTCCTGTGGGGGTGGGGGTACTCTCGATACGAGACTGCGAATCCGCGATACCAGGGAGTGACCTTCCCGTGAGCCCGTCCCGCCTGCACCAGCTTTCCGAACTCGGCCAGAGCGTGTGGATCGACTTCCTCTCGCGCCGGATGCTCGAGGAGGGCGAGCTCGAGCGGCTGATCCGCGAGGACGCCGTCGTCGGCGTCACCTCGAACCCGACGATCTTCCAGAAGGCGATCGCCGGCGGCGAGGCCTACGACGAGCAGCTCCGCGAGGTGCTCGAGCACGAGGAGGACGGCAAGGAGGTGTTCCTCGCGCTCGCCAGCCGGGACGTCGAGGCGGCCTGCGACGTCCTGCACGAGACGTGGGAGCGGACCGGCCACCGCGACGGCTACGTGTCGTTCGAGGTCGATCCCGAGCTCGCGTTCGACACCGAGGCGACGACCGCCGAGGCGCAGCGGCTCTGGGACATGGTCCCCCGGCCGAACATGTTCGTGAAGATCCCCGCGACCGAGCCCGGTCTGGCCGCCATCGAGGCGTCGATCGCCGCCGGGATCCCGATCAACGTGACGCTGATCTTCTCGCTCGAGCGCTACCGGGCGGTGACCGAGGCGTACATCCGCGGCCTCGAGCGCCTCGTCGAGGGGGGCGGCGATCCGAGCGGCGTGCCGTCGGTGGCCAGCTTCTTCGTCTCGCGCGTGGACACCGAGGCGGACAAGCGACTCGATCGGATCGGCGGCCACGACGAGCTGAAGGGCAAGCTCGCCATCGCCAACGCGAAGCTCGCCTACCAGGCGTGGAAGGAGATCTTCGCCGGCCCCCGCTGGGAGGCGCTGGCCGCCAAGGGCGCGACGTCGCAGCGCTGCCTCTGGGCGTCGACGTCGACCAAGAACCCCGACTACCCGGACACGCTCTACGTCGACAACCTGATCGGCCCGGAGACCGTCAACACGATGCCGCCCGAAACCATCGAGGCGTTCCAGGACCACGGCACCGTGGCGCTGACGCTGGAGAAGGACGTCGACGAGGCCCGCCGCCTCCTCGACCGCCTCGCCGAGGCCGGCGTCGACTACGACGACGTCGTCAAGGTCCTCGAGGACGAGGGGGTCAAGAAGTTCGCCGACTCGTTCAAGGAGCTGCTCGAGGACGTCAAGGAGAAGCGCGACGCGGTCGCCCACGCAGCCGGATGAATCACCCGGCGTCCAAGTCGGCGAGCCTGGATGGCGAGCGGACGCGCGGGTGAGCGTGGAGCGCCACGCACACCACGACCTCTGCTTCGGCTGTGGGATCGGCAACGTCTTCGGGCTCCATCTCGAGGCGACGCCGCCGGCGAACGGTGAGCTCCACGGCCGCTTCTTCGTCAAGCAGGACCTCCAGGGGCCGCCG
>JAOPZQ010000388.1 GCA_025964075.1 Solirubrobacterales bacterium
CGGCGCCCGGCTCGGTCGCCGGCCCGCGCGGATGAACGATCCCGAGGACGCGCATCGCCTTGAGGCCGAGGGAGAGCCGCTCCCGGCCGTCGGACATGCGCACGTCGAGGCCGGTGAGGTCGCGGACGCGATCGAAGCGGTACTTGACCGTGTGGCGGTGGGTGAACAGGCGCGCGGCGGTGGCGTTCACGTTCGCGTCGCAGTCGAGGAACGCCTCGAGCGTGCCGACGAAGTCCGTCTCGTACTGGTCGTCGTAGGCGACGAGCGGCTCGACCGTCTCGGCGTAGAAGCGCTGGAGCTCGGCGACGTCCTCCATCATCACCGAGAGGAGCAGCCGGTAGGCGCCGGTCTCCTCGGAGGACAGCATCGTGTGCTCCTCGTCGCCCTCGACGACGTTCGCGGCGAGCAGCGCCTCGTAGCCCGCCCGGTGAAGCTCCGCCGGCCCGCGGGCCGCGCGGGAGCGGCCGAGGGCGAAGCGGAACGCCGGCAGCGAGGCTTCGAGCTCCCGCATGACCGCGATCGCGGCGCGGCGTCCGGTCTCGCCGGCCTCGTCGAGCTCCGGGACGAGGAGGACCATCTCGCTCGGGTCCTCGGCCGGTGCCACGACGGTGCCGGGCGAGACGGCGCGGGCGGCACGCTCGGCGACGAGCACCATCCGCTCGCGCCAATCCGCGCTCGTCGAGGCGTTCGGATGCCCGCGGGCGACGAGGACGGTGGCGCCATGAGTCAGGTCGACGCCGAGCTGCTTTCCGCGGGCGACGAGGTCACCCGGATCCTCGATCGCGCCGTCCAGCGCGGCGCGCATGAAGTCGCGCGCCGCCTCCTCGGAGGCGCGCTCGGGGGCGCGCACCCGCTCGACCTCGGAGGCGACGAGAGTGATCACGAGCCGCAGGACGGCCGGCGAGGGCTCGCCGCGGGCGCGCATCCGCAGCCGGCCGACGACCTCCTCGGCCACCCGGAGCTCGACCTCCTGCACGTCGGGCGAGTCGCGCATCAGCGAGCGCTCGTCGGCCTGCGAACGCGCGGCGACGGCCAGCACGGCGCTGGTGCGGTCGATCAGGACCAGACTGGCGTCGAGCGCACGCGACGCCGCGCGCACCACCTCGGGAAGTCCGGCCCCGGATTCGACGGCCTGGGTGATGGCCTCGACGGCCTCGAGGCCGGCAAGGTCGGCCGGGGTGCCCATATACGACGAATTGTAGGTGTGAGGGGTTGCCCGCCCGCCGGGTCAGGGCCGGAAGTCGTACTCCCGCGCCTCGCCCGCCGCGCATTAGCCAATGCTCTGGTAGATCGCGTCGGACGTCTAGAACAGGCGGGGCCAGACCCACAGCCAGATCCACGCGCCCGCGAGCACGCCGAGGCCGAGGAAGGCGGCGAGCACGTACAGGGAGAGGAACGCGGCCGCGACGCGCTCCCAGAGGCGCGAATACGCGCCGACGGCGGGGACCAGCACGAGCCCGACGAAGGCGGCCACCGCGAAGACGCCGCAGCAGGCACCGACCAGGTAGGTGACTGACGTGTTGCTCATCGTTCGCGCTCATTGTGCCGAACGCGCTCGACGGTCAGCGCCGCGACCCCGACCCCGCCGTACACGGCGAGCCCCAGTCCCCATCCGCCGAGCACGTCCGTGAGGTAGTGCGCGTGGAGATAGACCCGGCTGAGGCCGACGAGGAGGGGGATGGCGAGGCCGCAGGTGAGGAGCGCCGCGCGCGGGAGACCGCGCGGGGCCACGCGCCACAGCGCCACCGCGAGCGCGAGGTAGGCGATCGACGCCGCCGCGTGCCCCGACGGGAAGCTCGACCCCTGCGTCGAGACGAGCGAGTCGGGGGGACGGGGGCGCCCGACCGCGGCCTTCGCGACGTGGAGCGCGAGCTGGTTGGCGAGCGCCGCGATCGCCAGCCCCGCCGCCGCGACGTGGTGGCGGCGCCCGACGAGCCACGCGATGCCCGCGAGCAGCACGACGACGACGAACGGTGTCGCGCCGAGCGCGGTGACCACCTTCGCGACGTGCACGCCCGCGCTCGAGCGGAGGTTGCGGACGAGGTCGAACGCGTCGCGATCGAGCGCGACCGGTCCGCCGTGGCCGGCGGCGTGCGCCGCGACGCCGTAGCCGACGGCACCGGCGAGCAGGACGGCGACGGCCCCGGCGCTCTCGACCGCGTAGGGCTGCTGGACGTGGCGCGCGAGCGCCTGGGCGACGCGCAGGAACGGTCGGAGCGCGGGCCGCGGCTCCATGTAGGCGACGATCCGCGCGCGGTCCTCGGGATCGCGCAGCCGCCGGACGGCCCAGACGCCGGCCGCACCGACGACGATCACGACCCCCAGGGCGAGGAACCCCTGCTTGGCGACCTTCGTCAGCGTGTTGAAGCTCTGCCAGAAGACGTAGCCGAGCAGGACGAGGCTGCCGCCCCACAGGCCCGCGCCGACCACGTCGAAGATCAGGAAGCGCCGGAGCTCCAGCCCCGACGCGCCGACCACGAACGGCAGCAACGCCCGCACGAGTCCGACGAAGCGCCCGAGCAGGATCGCCGGCCCGCCGTGACGCGCGAAGAACGCCTCGACCCGCTCGAGCCGATCCTCAGTGATCTTCACCTTCGGGCCGTGACGCAGCAGGAAGTCCCGGCCCAGCCGGCGGCCGAGGGCGAAGGACGTCAAGTCGCCGGCGACGGCGGCCGCCCACACGATCGCGATCAGGACGACGACGTTGATCTTCCCCTGCCCCGCGACGAACCCGCCGAGGAGAACCGCCGTCTCCCCGGGTGCGATCAGCCCGATGAAGGCTCCGGTCTCGAGGAAGGCGAACGCGCCGACGAGCAGGTAGGTCCAAGCGCCGAGCGTGCTGCCCGTCTTGCGGAGGACGTGCTCGAGACTCGGTGGGTGGACGAGGCCGGCGCCGTAGACCACGAGGGCGGCGATCGCGATCGCGCCGACGATCCCCCACCACCCGGGCAGCCGGCGACGGCGCCAGCGCCAGAGGCCGAAGGCCAGCAACGCCGCCGCGGTCACCAGCGGCGTGGGCTTCACGGCCGGTCCCGCACCGCCGCGAACGCGGCGTCGACCGGCACGGCCGCCGCCGCGCCCGCGTAGCGGACCTGCAGCGT
>JAOPZQ010000429.1 GCA_025964075.1 Solirubrobacterales bacterium
TCGGGTTCCCGGCCATGTCCGCGGCGGTGACCGTGTAGCCGTAGGTGATCAGCAGGTTGGCTTCGACCTGGAACCCGGTGAACGCTCCGCTCGCCGGAACGGTGAACGGCGGGCTCGCGGGGAACGCCCGGCCGACATTGTTGCCGGCTGTCTCGACCGCGGTGACGGTGGCACCGCATTCCGAGGTGCCGGAGATCGTGTCCGGTGACAGGGCGTTGTCGTGATAGGTCACGCCGCTGAGCGGCGCCCCCACGACGTCCTTGACGACGGCGTTCGCCGGACCCTTGGTCGCCGATAGGTTCCCGGCGAGGTCCTTCGTCTGGGCCGTGATGGTGAGCGTTCCGTCGAGCAGCGTCGTCAGGTCCCGCGTCGTCGATACCGACGTGCCGGAGGCTGCGACGGTCGTCGTGACCGGCGTTGAACCCGGCGTCGTTGCGGTGAAGAGCACGGTCTCGCCCGACTCCGGAGCCGCGATCGTGGCGGTGATCGACACGGACCCCTTGCCGGCGTTGTTGACGAACCGGGTGCCGGTCGCCACGCTGCAGATGGTGCTCGCCGTCACGTTGCCGCCGCTCGTGACCGTGAGGCCCGTCGGCACGGGCGGCGCCGTGGCGTCGGAGGTCGCCGAGCCCGACTCGCTGCTGCTCGCGCTCTCGACCTGCGCTCCCCCGGCGCCGGTGATCACCGTCCGCACGACGTAGAGGTACGCGGTGCCGTTCGTCGCGGTGCTGTCCTGGTAGGTCGTCCCGGCGAGCGCGCTCGCGCCGTTCAGCGGCGTGGTGAGGTTGTATGCGCCGGCCGAGGTGCGGCGGTACACGTTGTAGCCCGCGGCGCCCGCGACGCTCGACCACGTCACGTCGATGCGCCCGCCGACCGCGGCCACCGCGGTTACGCCTCCCGCGGGAGCGGCCGGGCGCGCGATCGCCGCGTCGCCCTTCTCGTTGCTGCTCGCCGACTCGACGACCGGCGAGCCCGCCACCGCCCGCACGACGTAGTCGTACGTCGTGGCGCCGGTCAGGCCCGTGCCGGGGTCGGTGTAAGTCGTTCCCGCCGTGTACGGCGTCGCGCCGTTGAGCGGCGCGCCGAAGTTGTACGACCCCGCCGCCGTGCGACGGTAGACGTTGTATCCCGTGGCGCCGGTGACGCTGCCCCAGGTCACCTGGACGTCGCCCGTCGTCTGGCCAGCGGTCGGGTTCTGGGCGGCGACCGTGGTCAGGCTCGGCGCGGAGGGCGCGACGACGAGGGTCGCGCTCTTCGGTCCCTCGTCGCCGGTGAACGTCCCGAGGACCGGCTTCACCGTGTACTGCCAGGTGCCGTAGGGGACGCCGCTCTCGACGCACTGGAGACTCGAGGTGGAGCCGGAGATCTTCGTCGCACAGGAGGCGTTCGGCGTTACGCCGGTGGCGCTCCCCTGCGCGTAGCGCCGGAGGGTATAGCCGCCGTTCGCGAGCGACCCGATGCGGTTGCCCTGGACCGTGCTCTGCGTCCACGTGACGGTGACGCTCTGCGACGACGCGGTTCCCGCCGGCTGGTTGCCGGCCGGCATCATGCTGACGAGCCCGGAGCCGGAGCCGGACCCGCCCGCCGACCAGTACGCCTGGGCCGCCGTGGCGAACAGGAGCGTGGCCAGCGCGACGAGAGTCGCGGTTCTCCGCATCGGGCGTGTTCTCCCCACAACGGCGGAGAGGCGGCCAGGGCGGCCGCCTCTCCTCCCGCCGCTGCGTCAGGGGTTACGAGATCGCGTAGCTCAGGTTGACCGTGGCGCCCTTGCAGGCGTCCTGGTTGGTGGTCGTCTTGTCGTTGAACTTGAGCGTGGCGCCGGTCCAGGCGCCCTTCGCGAGTCCCGTCGCCACCTCGGTGCCGACGGTCATCGCGGCACCCGCCAACGTGAAGTCGGTCGCGTCGCAGGTGCCCGCCGGCGCGCCGACGGCCTTCGTGACCGAGGCGATCGACGCCGTCACGGTCGTGACGTAGATCGGCCCCGAGTTGGGGTTGTCGAACGTGCCGCTGATGGTCTGGGCACTATCGCCCGGGTACATGGCAGTAAGCGCCGTCGTCTGGTTGGCGGTCAACGCCGACTGGGCGCTGGCCACGCTGGCGGTGCCCGTGCCGGATCCACCGGCGGTGAAGTACGCCATCGCGACACCCGCGATCACGAGGCTCGCCAGGCCGGCGAGGATCACACCGCGCTTCTTGGTCATCTTGAACATGCCGGTCCCTTCGTTGAAGTCCCACGAGGGATCGACACTTCGATCCCTCTCCCGGACGCCGTATCGGCATATCTCCACCCGTCACGCAACACAGATGGAGAATTTGGACAACTTTTTCTCCACCAGCCGGTGCGGGCGCCCGCGCGGCGTCGATTGGCCTTGACGCCGCCATCCGAGCGCTGGTTGGATGGCCACACCGGTGAGAGTGCGTATACGCATGGGGGCTGGTTCGTATCGCTGTGGGTTACACCGTGGCGGGACGGGATGATCAGAGTCCTGGTGGTCGCCTCGGTCCGCCTCTACCGCGACGGGCTCGCGGAGGCGCTCGTGCGCGACGATCGCGTCGAGGTCGTCGGCGTGGCGGCGACGCTGGACGAGGCGGTCGCGGTGTTGCGCGAGAGCGCGCCCGACACCGTGGTGCTCGACGTCGGCACGGCCGGCTGCGCCGCGGCGCGCGAGCTGACGACCGTGTTCCGCGGACTTCGCGTCGTCGCGCTCGCCGTCACGGAGGCGCCGGCCGACGTCGTCGAATGGGCCGAGGCCGGGGCGGCCGGCTTCGTGACCCACGAGGGAACGGTGGCCGACCTGCTGGCGGTGATCGTCGGCGCCTCCCACAACGAGCTCGTCTGCTCACCGCGAGCGGCGGGGGCACTGCTACGCCGGGTGCGCATCCTCGCGGCCGGCTCGACCGGCGACGTGCCGCTCACACCGCGCGAAGTCGAGATCGCGCGGCTCGTCGAGAAGGGGCTGACGAACAAGGAGATCGCCACCGCCCTCCAGATCGAGCTGCCGACCGTGAAGAACCACGTCCATCGCATCCTGGAGAAGCTCGGCGTGCGACGCCGTGCGGAGGCGGCGGCGCGCGTGCGCGCCGCCGGCCTCGCCCTGAGGGACTAGTCCCCCGACTGGTCCGGATTGGGATCCAAGGATCCCTTCCGACACGCGCCGGCGCGACGGAGGATCGGGGGCGGTGTCGGACCCTCGCCGGATCCTCGTCGTCGGCTCGCCGTTCCTGCGGACGCTCATCCGCGAGATCGCGCGGGGAGCGCCCGACCTCGAGGTGGTGGAGGAGAGCCCCGAGCACACGAACCTGGTGGACGCCGCGGAGCGGACTCGCGCGGACTTCGCGATCGTGTCCGTGCCCGACCCGACGCTGACCGACGAGCTCCTCGACCTGTTCGCGCACCGGCCGCGCATGAAGGTCCTCGCGCTCGCCGGCCAAGGAGACGACGCGGTGCTGTGGGAGCTGCGTCCGCACCGCACGGCCTACGGCCAGATCTCCCCGGGCACGCTGCTGAACGCCATCGCCGCGCCGGCGTGGGGAGGCGTCGGTGTCGGCTGACGCGGTGACTCAGGCGCTCGAGGCGCTCGACCGGCGTCTCGCGTCGGCGTGCGACGTACTCGAGGCTGCCACGGGCCGGTCCGTGAACGACGCTTCCGCGCCGGGGCTGTACGTGACGGTCGACGACGCGCGCGCGCTATTGGCGGGCGGGCCGCTGGGACCGGCCTTCCTCGGCGACTCGGGGACTCCGCTGGCGCCGGCGCGCGCACACCCGTTCGCGACCGCTGCGCGAGCGCTGGGCCTCGACCAGTTCGACCTCGACCTGGTCGTGCTCGCGCTCGCGCCCGAGGTCGACGCGCGGTACGCGCGCTTGTTCGCATTCCTGCAGGACGACCTGACCCGAACCGCACCGAGCGTCGACCTGGCGCTGACGCTGCTGTGCACGACCGCGGAGGAGCGGTCGCGGCAGCTGCGGAGGTTCCAGCCCGGCACGGTCCTGACCGGCGGCGGCGTGCTGGAGACGAGCGGCCGGGGCATCACGCGCGAGCTGCGCCTCGATGCGCAGCTCCTCGCGTTCATGATGAGCGCCCCCGCGCTCGACCCCGTGCTCGCCGGCGTGGGAGCGCAGCTCGGCCCCACGGCTCGCCTGGACGAGCTGGCGCTCGAAGCAGCGGCCGCCGCGGAGATCGAGCGGGTGACGGACGTATGCGTAAGGCGCGGCGCGCCGTTGAGGCTGGCGCTCTCAGGCGCGAATCCCGCACTGCGCCGAGCCGCGGCCGGGGGCGCGGCGGCCCGGCTGTCGTCGCCGGTGCTCGTGGTGGACGCGCTCGTCCTCACAGGATTGCCGGTCACCGACGCGACGGCGCTTTCCAAGCGCGCCGAGCGCGAATGCCGGCTGCGCGGCTGGGCGCTGCTCGTGGAGAACATCGACCTCCTGGTCGAGGCGCTCTCGGCCCCCGACGCGACGCGAATCGTGAGCGCCCTTGCCACCGGTGGCGCCGACCTCGTCACCTCGACCGCCGCGCGCTGGGCGGCACCGTCCGCCGCCGCAGGCGGCTGGCCCGCCTTCGTCCAGCTGGAGCTCGCCGGTCCCGACGCGGCTGCCCGCGCCAGGATCTGGGGCCGAGCGCTTCGGGCGAACGACCTCGAGACCTCCCCCGTTGCGCTCGCCGAGGTCGCCGGCCGGTTCGAGCTCGACGAGCCGCACATCGTCGGAGCGGCCGGCGTGCTAGCCGCGCGAGGCGAGGCGCCGACCGCCGCGGCGCTCGTCGCCGCCGCGCGTGCCCAGTCGGCGGTTCCGCTCAGCCGCTCCGCGCGACGCATGCCGTGCCCGCACGGCTGGCCCGATCTCGTCCTGCCCGAAGGGGCGGTCCTGCAACTCCGGGAGCTGTGTGCCTGGGTGTCGGGCCGTACCCGCGTCCTCGACGAATGGGGCTTCGGGACCGCGGTCGCCCCGCGCGGGGTGACGGCGCTGTTCGCCGGTGGCTCCGGAACGGGGAAGACGATGGCGTGCGGGGTGATCGCACGTGAGATCGGGTTCGAGCTGTACCGGATCGACCTCGCACAGGTCGTCAGCAAGTACATCGGCGAGACCGAGAAGAACCTGGACGGCATCTTCAACGCTGCCGAGGGTGCCAACGCCGTGCTCCTGTTCGACGAGGCCGAGGCGCTGTTCGGCAAGCGCACGGAGGTGAGGGACGCCCACGACCGGTACGCGAACATCGAGATCTCCTATCTGCTGAGCAGGATGGAGGAGCACCGGGGCCTGACGGTCCTGGCCACGAACCTCGCGCGGCATCTCGACGCGGCGTTCCTGCGCCGCCTGGCGTTCACGGTCCACTTCCCGTTCCCAGCCGAGGCAGAGCGCGGCCGCATCTGGGCGAGCGTCCTGCCCCCGCAGGTTCCGCTCGGGGATGACGTCGACCTCGCGCAGCTGGCCCGCGACTTCGAGCTGAGCGGCGGGAACATCCGAAATTGCGCCGTCGCCGCGGCCTTCTTCGCCGCCCATGAGGAGGCGCCCCTCTGCCAGCGCCACCTCACGCGGGCGGTGCGCCGGGAGTACGGCAAGCTCGGCCGCTCGATCCCCAGTCACGAAGCGCTGCCGGCGACGGCGGGGCTGGCGCCGTGAGCGAGCCCTCGCGCCGCATCGGGGTCGACCGGCCCGGGCGTGTCCGCCCACCGGCATCGCCGGCGCCGGCGCACGTGGACGTCCGCGGGCTCGTCGGCAACGCCGGCCTCGCGCGGCTGCTCGGCGACGCCGCCGCCACCGAGATCCGGCGGGCGGGCGCCGAGGGGCAACCGCTCGAGGCGTCGGCTCGCGAGCGCCTGGAGGGCGACCTGGGGGCGGAGCTGGACGGCGTCCGGGTCCACAGCGGTCCCCACGCCCGCGCGGCCGGTGCGCTGCTCGGGGCCCGCGGGTTCGCCCTCGGGCGGAGCATGTACCTCGCGCGCCGGGGCGACCCGCAGCTGATGCGACATGAGGCGGCCCACACCGTCCAGCAGGCGGAGGTCGACGCGAACGGCGCCAGCGTGGGCGTCGATGTCGAGCCGTCGCTGGAGATCGCCGCTCGGGCGCCCGGCGGCTCGCCTTTGGGAACGGCGGCCGGGCCCTCGATCCAGCGTGCGGAGGACCCGGACCGCGCGCGGCTCAAGGAGGTTCTGAAGGATCCGGCGGCCGCGGCGCGCGTCGCCGACGCGGCGAAGCGCGGCATGAACGTCGAGGGCGCGCTCCACGAGGAGCTCGTCAGCGCCGAGATGGCCGAGCGAATCAGCACCGGCAAGACCGCGGACATCCTCCCCGGCCGCGACCCGAGCAAGCTCGAGTTCGTCCCGCCCCACCGGGTGACCGACGCGGACGGCCTGCCGTTCACCGACGGCATCTTCGTGGACCGAGCGGCGCTGGACGAAGCGCTGAAGGTCGCCAAGGCGCAGCCGAAGCCCGAGCCGGGCAAGACGCTGGAGCCGGCGGCGACGATCAAGCTCGAGGCGTTCGTCGAGGCGAAGGCGGGTGCGACCGGCGCGAAGAAGCTGGCGCGCACCAGCTACGACGAGTCGCGGGACATGACGAAGAAGCAGGCGGAGGCGGAGCGCGCCCACTTCGCGCGGGTCAAGGGCGAGACGACGGGCAAGGTCACGAAGACCGAACTCGGCGGCCAGGTCCAGCAGGACTACGAGCGCGCGACGATCGAGGGCCGGTACGTCAACGTCCTCATCGACGGGGTGCCCGTCCGGCTCGAGGTCTCGCGCAGCACGACGACGGCCGTGCTGGCGACGCCGAAGGGCGTCGACCTCGGCGCTCGCGCGCCGGAGGGCAAGCTCAAGGGAACGGGCGTGATCGGGGCGCTCGAGGGCGTCGGACTCGAGAACGTGACCCGGCACGAGTCGGCGACGACGCAGGAGGCGGTGCGCAAGGAATCGGCGGCCGTCCGGGCCACGTTCCCGCGGGTGGAGAAGGAGCCGCCCGCCGTCAAGCCGGCGCCGAAGCCCGGTAAGAAGTCCCCGCCCAAGAGCAAGCAGCCCCCGGCCGAGCAGGCGGCCGAGGGAGAGGTGACGCCGCTGCCGAGCGAGGTCTTCATCCCCGTGGTGGGGGCGAAGACCAAGCCGAAGCCGAAGCCCAAGCAGAAGAAGCCGAAGTCGGAGCCGGTCGAGGAGAAGCCGCCCGTCGCCGAAAAGCCGCCCGTCGCCGAAAAGCCGCCCGTCGCCCAAAAGCCGCCTGTGGTGAAGGAGCCGCCACCGGCCGTCAAGGAGGCGCCGCCCGTCGTCAAGGAGGCGCCCCACCCCGTTGAGCCGCCGCCCGTCGCCAAGGAGGCGCCGAAGCTGCCGCGCAAGGTCGCGCGGCCGACCGAGCTCGAGCCGGAAGGGCAGGTCCGCGACTTCAAGCCGACCACGGGGATGCTCCCACCCCGGGGGGGCCCGATCGAGCACCGCCCGTCGCCGCGCGCCCAGGCCGCGGGCGCGGCCGCGGAGGCCGTCGCCTACACGCTCGGAGAGGCCCTCAACTGGCTGAACGAGATCGGCATGGAGCGCAACATCAGCCAGCAGGTCGAGTCCAAGCGCGACGAGATCGATCGGTACCGCCAGGAGCACCCCTACGACGGGGTGCTGATCGTGATCACGATCGAGCGGTGGGATCCCGCGTGGCGCCCGTCCGAGTCCCAGTCCACGCGCGACCTGCTCTCCGTCGACGTCTGGAAGGGCGGGCGCTCGGCCGCGGAGGCGATCGCCGAGCGCGATCGGTTGCCGGCCTTTCGCGTCGGCACCGACCAGACGCACGTCATCGACGAGACGCGCACGTGCTGGATCGAGCCTCTGAACCCGGTGATGCCGCACGACTGGATCGGCGGCGTGTACACCGGCAACGATCCGACGCGCGCGCTGGACCTGCACTTCGGCGGCCACGGTGAGTTCGCGATCGACGCCTGGAGGGTCGACCGGCCCCCGTTCGTCTTCCGCGTCGAGGGCGCGGACGTCAAGGTGACCCTGCCCCCGCTGCCGCCGATCGGGCAGACGCCGGCGCCGCCGGACGTCCGGATCCGCGCGACGTTCACCGATCCGCTGACCGGCGAGCGCTTCGAGAGCACGTTCTCGCTCGAGCGCGACGGTCGGCTCGTCGAGCAGGCGACGACGGCTGACGGCCGGCGCCGCGACTACGTGTGGACGCGGCACGAGGAGGGGCGATGATCGCCGTCGTCGACGACATGCTCCGCGTGCTCCTCGCCCGCGAGGTACCGTCGCTGCGCCCCGCGCCGACCTCCGCCGTCCTGTCGACGCAGATCCGCTTCCAGCCGCCCGACGACGCGTGGCAGCAGTACCTCGGCACCTTGTCGGCGCCGCTCCCCGGCGGCGGCACGGCGAAGGTGAACGCGCTCAACGTCTATCTGGTCGACATGCGCGAGAACCGCCGGCTCCGCTCACTCGAGCGTGACGTCGAGATGGTCGACGGCACCATTTTTGCGCAGCCGGCGCCGGCGCGGCTCGACCTGCACTACCTGATAACCGCCTGGAGCCCCGGCGAGGACGTCACCCCGTCCGTCGAGCCCACGCTCGACGAGCACCAGCTGCTCTACGAGGTCACAGCGGCGCTGTTCGAGTACGCCCCCCTCGACGCGAGCGCCGTCTACGCAGGTGCCGTACCCGCCTCGGTCCCCGAGGCGATCCAGGACGCCGCCCTCCCCACGGTCGTCCTCCCTGCCGACGGGTTCCCGAAGCTCGCCGAGTTCTGGTCGGACATGGGCGCGCCGCATTCCTGGCGCCCCGCGGTCTACCTCGTGGTCACCGTCCCCGTGCTCGTGGCGAGGCATGAGCTCGGTGTGCCGGTCACCACCCTCTTCACCGAGTTCGACATCGGCGAGACGCCGATCGACGTCGGCGGCCACGTGCTCGTGGGCAGCGCGCCGGTGGCGGACGCCTGGGTGCGGCTCGAGACGCCGGCCGGCCACCTGCTCCAGAGCGCGACCTCCGACGCGGCCGGACAGTTCCGCTTCACCCGCCTCACCGCGCGGTCCTACCGATTCCGGGCCGGCGCCGGCGGCGTCGGCGCCGCCGACCGAACGCTCGATGTGCCGTCGCCCAGCGGCGAGTACGACCTGCACCTGTCCTGAGGAGAAGGAGAAGCCATGGCGACGACCACCTACCCCGGCGTGTACATCGAGGAGTTCGCGCCCGGCGCGCCCATCGCGGGCGTCGGCACGAGCACCGGCGCGTTCATCGGCCCGGCGGCTCGCGGCGACGTCAACACGGCGATCAAGCTGACGAGCTGGGACGAGTTCAAGGCGAAGCTCGGAGCCGATCCGCTCGACGGCTTCTACCTCTGGTACGCGGTTCGCGGCTTCTTCGAGAACGGCGGGACCGTCTGCTACGTCGTGCGTGCGACGACCGGCGACTACGACCGCGCGACGCTGCCCGACCAGAACGGGACCCCGACGCTCGTCGTTCGGGCCAAGGCGCTCGGCGACAACTCGGCGTCCCCGATCAAGGTCAGCGCCACCAAGGCCTCGGCGGCGGTCTCGGGCGCGAAGCTGTTCAAGCCGCGCAAGCCGAGGATCGTCGCCGCGAGCGGCACGCAGATCACCGTCGACGACGCGGCCAAGGCCGCCGACTACCGCCCGGGCGACCTCATCACCTGGACGAACACGGCGGAGCCGAAGCCCTCGACGGTCATCCGTGTCGCCGGGACGACGATCACCGTCGCCGAGCCGGTGTCGCAGACCTACGCCACCGAGACGATCAAGCTGGCGGCGGCCGTGCCGGGCACGACGGCGGCGGTGCGGATCGGCGATCCCACGGGCACGCAGATCGGCGCCGGCAGCATCCTCCACCTCAAGCAGGGCGCGATGGAGGAGAACGTCGTGGTGCGCCGCGTCAGCGCGGAGCGGAGCTCCCCCACGCTGACCACCTACCGGCTCGACCTCCGAACTGCCGTGACGAAGGCGTACGACCTGTCCGCCGACGTCGCGGTCGACTCCTTCGAGTTCGGCCTCCAGATCAAGCACGGCACGACCGTGTGGCCGTACGCCAAGCTGAGCATGGACCCGCTGCATCCTCGCTATTTCGCGGACGTGATCGCGGCCGACCCGACGGCGATCGTCGTCGCGGCGCCCGCGACCCCGCCGTCGACGAGCGTGCCGCCGCTGAACCAGCCGAACGACACCGCCGGCGACGTGAACCTGACCGGGGGCGCGGACGACCACCCGGCCCAGCTCACGGCGACGCACTACGCGAACGCGCTCGAGGTGCTCGAGGCGGTCGACGACGTCAACCTGGTGGCCGCGCCGGACAGCCAGGACGCCGCGGTGCAGCAGGAGCTCATCGCCCATTGCGAGCTGACGATGGACCGCTTCGCGGTCCTCGACTCGAAGCAGGGGCTCGACCTGTTCGGCGCGACGAGCGTCGAGACCCAACGCAACGCGCTGGAGTCGGTGAACGGCTACGCGGCGCTGTACTACCCCTGGCTGGTCGTACCGCCGGCGAGCGGCACGAAGACGATCCTCGTCCCGCCCTCGGGCCACATCGCGGGGATCTGCGCGCGCACCGACGAGCGGCGCGGCGTGCACAAGGCCCCGGCCGGCGAGGAGGCGACCGTCAACGGCGCGATCGGCGTCGAGCGGACGATGAGCGACGTCGCCCAGGGCCAGTTGAACATGGAGGGCATCAACGTCGTCCGGGTGTTCAAGCCGGGCGGGCGCCCCGTCGTCTGGGGGGCGCGCACGACGGCCCCCAAGGGCTCGAACTGGACGTACGTCAGCCTCCGGCGCCTCTTCGAGTACCTGGAGGAGTCGATCCAGGAGGGCATCCGCTGGGCGGTGTTCGAGCCCAACAACCTCGAGCTCTGGCAGAAGCTCAAGCGGACGATCACGGACTTCCTGACGCGCGCGTGGCGCGACGGGGCGCTGTTCGGCGAGACCGCCGAGCGCGCGTTCTACGTCCGGATCGACGAGGCGCTCAACCCGTTCTCCGAGCAGCAGCTCGGGCGGCTGCACATCGAGATCGGCTGCCGCCCTTCCTATCCCGCCGAGTTCATCGTCGTCCGGATCGGCATCTGGGACGGCGGGGGCGCGGTCACCGAGGCCTAGAGAGGAGCACCGATGGCTGCACCAGGCAAGCGGGTCGACCCGTACGGCAACTACAACTTCTCGGTCGAGATCGACGGGATCACGCGCGCCGCGTTCCACGAGGTGAGCGGATTCGACTCGTCGATCGACGTGATCGAGCACCGCGAGGGCGGCGACAACATCACCCCCCGGAAGCTGCCGGGGATGGCGAAGTTCGCGAACATCGTCCTGAAGTGGGGCGTCAGCGACGACGCCGCGCTCCAGCAGTGGCACGCGGACATCGTGGCCGGCAAGCCGGTTCAGCGGAAGAACGGCTCGATCGTGCTCCGCGACCGCGACGGCTCCGAGAAGGTCCGCTGGAACTTCGTCCAGGCCTGGCCGGCGAAGTGGACCGGCCCGCGCTTCACGGCCGAGGGCAACGACGTCGCGATCGAGACGCTCGAGCTCGCGCACGAAGGGCTGGTGCGCGCCTGATGTTCCAGACCGAGCACGAGTTCACGCTGCCGATGGGCTACCTCGACGGCGAGGGCACGCTCCACCGGGACGGGGTCATGCGCCTCGCCACGGCGGCCGACGAGCTGGAGCCGCTGAAGGACGCGCGGGTGCAGCGCAACCCCGCCTACCTGACGGTGATCCTGCTCTCCCGCGTGGTCACGCGGCTGGGGTCGCTCGACCAGGTGACGCCGAAGACGGTCGAGGGGCTGTTCGCCGCCGACCTCGCGTTCCTGCAGGACACCTACAACGCGATCAACGGCGGCGACGGGAGGACGCCGGTCATCTGCCCGGCTTGCGATCACGCGTTCGAGGTGGCGCACGCCCCCGTGGGGGGGTCGTGAGCTACCCCCTCGACCGGCTCGTCGAGGAGGTGGCATTCGTGGCGTACCACTTCCACTGGCCCCACGGGGAGGTGATGGCGCTCGAGCACGCCGACCGGCGGCGCTGGGTCGCCGAGATCTCCTCGATCAACGAGCGGATGAACGGGGACGCGTGAGCGCGCTCGCGTTCGCCCGGACGGTGCTCGCGCGGTGGGATCGCCGCGTCGTCGCGCCGCGGCCGCTCGGCGTCGTCTTCGCGCGGCCGCCGTCGGCGCGCGAAACGCCCGCGCCGGGCG